>NZ_JBHUYJ010000049.1:524-49731 GCF_042668715.1 Streptomyces sp. NPDC057271 | reverse complement strand
CTTCGCTTTTGGAGCGCCCCGTCTCCCCCTTCTCTCTCCGCGCCGCCCCCCATTCCTCCTCCCTCGCCCGGCCCTTCCCCCCCCCACGTCCCGTTCGCGTCAGACGGCGGGCGGCACCCGTGAGGGCCGCCCGGCTCCTCTGGTCAGGGTGTATCCGCCGATGCCGGCCAGTGCGCCGAGCACGCCGCCCGCAGCCGTCCAGATCCATCGGTCGGACCACCAGCCCGAGGACCAGCCGTCCTCGGGCGCCCGCGCCTCGACCGCGGACGGTGTGTCCGCCGGGGCGGCCTCCTCCGTCGTGGCACCGGGCACCAGCGGGGCCGCGAGCGAGCCGCCGCCCGCGTACGCGCCGCCCTTCTCCACCGAGGTCGCGCCGATCTCGGCGGTGAACGGCTGCCCGAGGTCCTCCTCGGGCAGGCCCGTGACGGTCAGCCGCACGAAATAGCTGCCGGGCAGCGGGTCGTCGTCCCAGGTGTCCGCCCACGGGCGGACCGGGCGCAGGGTGCAGGCGAGCTCCACGGTGGCGGCCTCCTGGGCGGCGGCCCTGGACTGCATCCCGTACATGCACGGCTGACGGCGGCGCAGGCCGTCGTAGACGTCGATCCGCCAGGTGGAGGCGCCGTGCCGGGCGGCGGACTCGGGCAGGGTGACCGAGGCCGTCACGGTGGGCCGCTGCCCGGTGTCCGCGGGGAACACCCAGTACAGGTAGTCACCCGTGGAGGCCTCGGCGGTGGCCCGCTGGCCCTGCCGGAAGAAGGCGGCGGTACGGAACGTGGTGCCGGCCTCCGTCGGTCCGGCCGTCGCCTCGGCGCTCGCGCTGCCGCTCGGGGCCGGGGTGTCGGCCAGGACCGGCACGGCGGCCGGTCCGAACAGGGTGGCTCCCGCCAGGACGACGGCGCTCCGCGCGCGTACGGTACGCATCAGTTGGTCCTCCAGACGGCGACGCGCCAACGGGACAGCCAGCCCCACAGCAGACCGCCCACGAAACCGGCCAGGACGAGCACGCCGAGCAGCCACCAGCCCCGGCCGAGACCGAACGCGGCCACGTCGGAGGCCTCGTCCGGCGCGTCGACGATGTCGACGGCCAGCTCGATCGGCATACCGGGCGTCGTCTTCACCGACGGCGGCGCCGAGAAGGAGTTGCTGATCTGCAGGCAGACGGTCTCCGCCGCGGGCTTGTCCGCGTCGGCGCCGCCCACCGGCCGCTTGGGATAGCGCAGTCCGGTCGAGATGACGTCCGTCCGTCCGTCGCCCGCCTCGGAGCCACGGACGATCTCACGGCCGCGCAGGGTCACCGCCCGCAGCAGGACGCCGTAGTCGTTGTTCACGGCGCGGTCGGCGGAGACGCTCACCGAGGCGCGGAGTTCCTGGCCGGGCAGGACGTCCACCCGGTACCAGCGGTGCTGCCCGAAGGTCTCGCGGTCGGTGTACAGGCCCGGCTTCAGGGTCGGGGCGTCGGCGCAGCGCGCGGTGCCCTCGGTGGCCACCGGGATGACGACCGGGTCGGCCGCGCGGTCCACCAACTGCCGCACGCGCTTGGAGAGTTCCTCGGTGTGCCGGATCGAGGTGTACGTACCGCCGGTCGCCTCCGCGATGCAGGTGAGCTGCTGGCGGATCTTGGCGTTCGGCACCAGGCCGAGGGTGTCGATGGTCAGATGGATGCCCCGGGCGGCGATGTCGCGCGCCACCTCGCAGGGGTCGAGCGGGGCGCAGGTGTCCTCCCCGTCCGTGATGAGCACGATGCGGCGGGTGGCGTTGTCGTCGCCCTTGAGGTCCTCCGCCGCGCCGAGCAGGGCCGGCCCGATGGGGGTCCAGCCGGTGGGTGCGAGGGTGGCGACGGCGGTCTTGGCCTCGGTGCGGTCCAGCGGGCCGACCGGGTAGAGCTGCCGGGTGTCCTTGCAGCCCGTCTTGCGGTCCTGCCCGGGGTAGTTCGCGCCGAGGGTGCGTATGCCGAGCTCCACCTCCTCGGGCACCGCGTCGAGCACCTCGTTGAAGGCCTGCTTGGCCGCGGACATCCGGGACTGGCCGTCGATGTCGCGGGCGCGCATCGAGCCGCTGACGTCGAGCACAAGCTCGACCTTGGGGGATTCCTTCGCCACCGGTTCGTCGGCGGCGGCGCCGGTCGGGAACAGCCCGACGGCCAGGACGGCGAGCAGCGCGCAGGCCCCGGTCGACAGCCGTTTTCTCGTGATCATGGGCGGATCGTAGGGATGATCGTCCGACAATCCAAAACGGCCTCGTGCGCGGAGGGCTGAGGGGGTGTCCGCGTGTCCGGGTGCGCACCGGCATCCCGTGACGGGGCATGCCGGATGAGCACGGGGCCTGGGGCGCGTCACCACCGAGCCGGCCGGCCACGGCCCCGGCCGCTCGCGCGGCGGCCCGACTACCAAGCTGCACCCGGCCGTCGAGCAGCGGCAGAAGCCCATGTCGATCGTCGTCACCGCGGTACAGCGAGGCGACTCCCCGAAGTTCGACGTCGTCCTGAGCCGTGTCCGGGTTCCTCGCCTGGGCCCTGGCAGACCGCGCACCCGGCCGAGGCGCGGGCCGTTCGGCACGCGATCTGCCGGGCCGCTCGGCACGTGCGGGAGACGAGGGCCCAACGGCCCCGGGGGCATCCCCGTTCGACCCCTGCCGCGGGGCAGGCGGGAACCCGCACGCTGACACCACCTGCATCGGCACCCCTGGGAGGGCGGCGGAGATGACCGTACGCATAGCAGTCAACGGCTTCGGGCGCATCGGGCGCAACTACCTGCGCTGCGTCATGGAACGTGCGGAGGCCGCCTGCGGCACCCCGGTGGAGGTGGTGGCCGTCAACGATCTCGCCTCGCCGGCCGCGCTGGCCCACCTGCTCACCTACGACTCGACCTACGGCAGGTTCGGCCGCACGGTCGAGCACGACGACGAATCGCTCACGGTGGGCGGGCACCGCATCGCCGTCACGTCCGAGCGCGACCCGGCCGACCTGCCCTGGGAGGCGCTGGGCGTGGACGTGGTCATCGAGGCCACCGGCCGCTTCCGGACCAGGGAGGACGCCGGCCGGCACCTGCGGGCGGGTGCGCGCAAGGTCCTGCTGTCGGTCCCGGGCAAGGACGTGGACGCCACCGTCGTCATGGGGGTCAACGAGTACACCTATGACCCGTACATGCATCACGTGATCTCCAACGCGTCCTGCACCACCAACTGCGTGGCCCCGATGGTGAAGGTCCTCAACGAGCGCTTCGGGATCGTCAAGGGCCTGATGACCACCATCCACGGCTACACCAACGACCAGGTCGTGCTCGACGGCCCGCACAAGGACCTGCGCCGGGGCCGCACGGCAGCCGTCAACATCATCCCGACCAGCACCGGTGCCGCCCGCGCTGTCGGACTCGTGCTCCCGGAGCTCGCCGGCACCCTGGACGGCATCGCCGTGCGCGTGCCGGTCGAGGACGGTTCGCTGACGGACCTCACCCTCGTCCTGGAACAGTCGGTGTCCGCGGAGGACGTCGACTACGCCTTCCTCGACGCCGCGGACGGACCGCTGAAGGGCATCCTGCGGGTCAGTGACGCCCCGATCGTCTCGCGCGACATCGTGGGCGACCCCGCCTCCTGCATCGTGGACGCCCCGTTGACCCAGGCGCACGGGAACCTGGTCAAGGTCTTCGGCTGGTACGACAACGAGTGGGGCTACACCAACCGTCTCGCCGACCTGACCCAGTACGTCGCGGCCCTTCTCGACGGTGCGCGTCGGGAGGGTGCGGCTGTGGCGCCGTGATGAGCCGCGGCACCGTTCCCACGCGGTGGAGGGCTGGATGCCCTTGTGTCCTGGGCGCGGCAGGGTTCATCGATGCGCCGCTGGGTGGCGCGGTGGCCTGGGCGGCCGTGCTGGAGGGGCGGGCCCAGCAGCGGACCGAGCGCTGCCTCACCGATGCGGTGCTGGTGGTGGTGGGCCGGGGATGGGCGCGGGTCGCCCCCGAGCGGGACCGCAAGAACGCCTGACCAGGGCCCCGGAGACCATCGGGCCCCTCACCGGGACCTTCGGGACCTTCGCCCCGGGCATCTCCGGCGGAAGGCGGTAGCTGACAGGACGAGCGGACACTCCGTCACGGCCGATCCTCCGCATCCAGGGAGCTGTCTATGACTCAGATGACCAGTGACCGCAGCGACACCGTGGACGGACTCGTCGACAACGCTTCCAAGGCGCTTGCCGACTTCGAGTCCCTCACCCAGGAGCAGGTCGACCACATCGTCGCCAAGGCTTCTGTGGCCGCCCTGGACCAGCACACCGCCCTGGCGCGGCTGGCGGTGGAGGAGACCAGCCGGGGCGTCTTCGAGGACAAGGCCGCAAAGAACATGTGCGCCTGCGAGCACGTCACCCACAGCATGTCCCGGCCGAAGACGGTCGGCGTCATCGGCCGTGACGACATCGAGGGCATCATCGAGATCGCCGAACCCGTCGGCGTGATCTGCGCGGTCACCCCGGTCACCAACCCGACGTGCACCACCGTCTTCAAGGCCCTGCTGGCGCTGAAGACGCGCAACCCGGTCGTGTTCGCCGCGCCCTGGGCATCGACGAGACGGCCTTCATCGCGGCTCTTCCCGCGCAGGCGCTCAACGCCTACGAGGACCAGTGCGCGCCTGCCGACCCGCGCATGCCGATGCTGGACGACATGGAGGGCATCATGCGAGCCGCCTACTACGCCGACCCCCGGCCACTGCCCTTGATCTGACGCCCCGGGCCACCCACTCGGCCGTTAGGCTGTCGCGGTACGGGTGGGTGATCGAGGTCAGGAGGCCTGGTGGGCGAGGAGCCGTTGTCGCGGATGCCCCAGATGCGGCTCGACGAGCTGCTGGAGGAACTGCAGGCGCGCATCAACGCCGCACGCGGCACCCGGGACCGGGTACACAGCCTGTTGGAGGCGGTCGTCTCGGTAGGCCGCGAACTGGACCTCTCACAGGTGCTGCGGCGCATCGTGGAAGCCGCCGCGCTGCTCGTCGACGCCCAGTACGCGGCGCTTGGAGTGATCGGGCCCGACGGCCGGACCCTGTCGCAGTTCCTCACCGTCGGCCTGACCGAGGAAGAGATCGCCAGGATCGGACCCCTGCCGGCCGGGCACGGCATCCTCGGCGAGCTCATCCACAACCCCGAACCGCTCCGCCTGACCGACCTCGGCGCCCATGAGGCGTCCTACGGCTTCCCGGCCCATCACCCGCCGATGCGCACGTTCCTGGGCGTGCCGATCCGGGTCCGTGAAGAGGTCTTCGGCAATCTCTACCTGACCGACAAGCACGGGGGCATGGACTTCGACGCCGAGGACGAGTCGGTCATCTCCACGCTGTCCGTCGCCGCCGGAGTCGCCATCGACAACGCCCGGCTGTACGAGGCCTCGCAGCGCCAGCAGCGGTGGCTGCAGGCGAACGCGGAGATCACCAACAGCCTGCTCTCCGGCAGCCCGCGACTGGCGGTGCTGGAACTCATCGCCCGCCGCGCCCGGGAAATCACCGGGGCCGGGCTCGCCGACGTCTCCGTGCCCGTCGCCGGGACGGACGACCTCGTCGTCGAGCTGGCCATCGGCGCCGACGGCGAAACCCGCCGCGGCCTGGTAGTACCGGTCGAAGGCACTCTTTCCGGCGCCGCGTACAAGGCGGGCGCGCCCGTGACCACCGTCGGCATCGCGGAGGACGACCGGTACACCGCCGGCCCCCGGCGCTTCGACGGCCTGGGCCCTGCGGTCGCCGTGCCCCTGGGCACAGCCGTCAAGGACACCCGCGGTGTCTTGCTGCTGGCCCGGCACCAAGGAGACCCGGTTTTCACCGAAGCAGAGCTGGAGCCGCTGCTGGCCTTCGCCGGACAGGCCGCGCTCGCCCTCGAGCTGGCCGAGCGCCGCAGCGACGCCGAGCACCTCGCGCTCCTGGAGGACCGCGACCGCATCGCCCGTGACCTTCACGACCTGGCCATCCAGCGCCTGTTCGCGACCGGCATGACCCTGCAGAGCGCGGCGCGACTCGTGCAGCACGAGGGCGCCGCCGAACGCGTCTCACGCGCGGTCGGCGACCTCGACGAAACCATCAAGATCATCCGCTCCACGATCTTCGGCCTGCGCGCCCGAGAGGGGGACACCGGGCCGAGCCTGCGCGCACGGGTCGCCCGCACCGTGGGCGAGACGGCGACCACCCTCGGATTTCCGCCCCACCTGAGCATGGAGGGCCTGCTCGACACGGACGTCCCCCTGCAGGTGGCCGATCACATCATGGCAGCACTCACCGAGGCGCTGAGCAACGCGGCCCGGCACGCGCACGCCACCAGGGTCGAGGTCGCCCTGCGGGCCACCTCCGACGAGGTCGTCCTCACCGTGACGGACAACGGCAGGGGGATCCCCGCCGACGGCAGGCGCAGCGGACTGAGCAACCTCGAAGAGCGGGCCCGCAGCGTGGGCGGCGCCCTGGAGATCGGGTGTCCTGAGGAGGGCGGCAGTCGGCTGGTGTGGCGCGCGCCTCTCGTCTCCGGCCCCGCTGCGTGACCGCCGGTTCCTCAGCCGGAGCACATCCGAACCTTCCGGGTGCACCGGGGCCGGTGGCACGTCTGCGGGCATCCCGCCGTGCAGCGGGTGCCCGCAGTCCCGATGACAGGGGCATGTGCCGTCGCGGGACTCGGTTGTCCGGCGCGACCGGCAGGCTCTATACGGTGAGCTGCAAGCCCGTCACCAGGTCCGGCCTGATACGCAATGCGGTGTTCGTGGAGGGGTCTTGCGCCCACGGGCGCGGACAGGCGGCGAAACGCGCGAGTTCCCTCTCGTCGGTGACCCTGCGGGCGTATCCGGTGACCACCACGCTCCAGCCGAGGTGTGTCTCGGGGTCGATGACGTCAGCCTCGTAAGCCACCACGACACCTGCGGCCTGGGTAGGCGTCACGATGGAGGCGAGCGTGGCGCCGTCGTGCAGCTGGACGATGATGTCCTCGCCGTCCATGAGGTGGTTGACCGGGCGGATGGCCGGCAGGGCCTGGTGCGTGAAGACGATGCGCCCGAGCGAGATGCTGCCGAGCAGCCGCAGGGCCTCGGCACGGCCGAGCTGTCCCATTCGCCGGGGCGCCACCGCCTCACGGTGGTCGTCCACCGTGGTACGCGTGGCCTCGTCCTTCATCGTGCTCACCTTCTGCTCCGGCTCGGTCCCGGACGGCTTCGCCGCCTCCAGCCAGCGTCTCCCCTTGCACGCCCGCTCAGTAGGGCCGAACGGACCTTCTCGGCCGTTCCGGTTGCCGGCGGTTCCGAGGACCGGATCTCCGCGATGGGTCACGCGAAGGAGCAGGGCACGGCGCGGTCCACGCCCAGGGCGCGCATGACGCGAGCGGGAAGTCGCTGGATGCGGCACAGGCGCAAACGCACACCGGCCGTCACACACCGGCGGTGCATGCGCAGGAACAGCGCCGCACCGGAACTGTCACAGAAGGAGACGCCTGCCAGGTCGAGCAGCAGTTCACGCTCGGTCTGCCGTGCCAGGCGGGTGAGCTCCGCCTCGATGTGCGCAGCGGTGTAGAGGTCCAGCTCCCCGGCCAGGGCGACCGCCGTCGTGCTGTGGTCCAGTGGGGCCGTGGTCAGGCTGATCTGGGGCGTCGTCATGGCGGCTGTCCTGCTTTCTTGATTCAGGCGGTGTCCCGGGGCCCTGAGTGCCCCGGCCGTCCCGGCCCCGGAAGTCCACCAGAGCGGGCGCGAAGGCAGCAGGTCCAGCGGTCCCGTACCCAGGGAGTCGAAGGTCCCTCGCCGGCGATGCCCCGGCGCAGCGGGAACACATGGCCGGACAACGAGGGCGTCGACGGGTGCCGTTCACGCGGCTCGTGATCGTCGGACACAGGAGATATATGGGGATTTGCGGCATCGGGTACGGGCACTCACGGGCATCGGCCACGGTATGAGGGCCATCCGGCTCTGGGCGATGGTCCCGCTCGCGCGGCACGATGCGTGGGGAGCCCTTGGGGGCGGAGAACTCGGCGAACACGGAGTGTGTGATGACGGACAGCAGCGGCGGCCTCACCGAGAAGGAGCCGGTCAGGGTCTTCCTTCTCGACGACCATGAGGTGGTGCGCCGCGGTGTGCACGATCTGCTGGACGCCGAGCCCGACCTGACCGTGGTCGGGGAGGCCGGCACGGTCGAGCAGGCGCTGGTGCGGGTGCCCGCACTGCGCCCGCAGGTCGCCGTTCTCGACGTGCGCCTGCCGGACGGGGACGGCGTGAGCGTGTGCCGGGAGCTTCGCTCGCGCATGCCCGACCTGGCCTGCCTGATGCTGACGTCGTTCGATGACGAGGAGGCGCTGCTCGACGCGATCATGGCCGGTGCGTCCGGCTACGTCCTCAAGCAGATCACGGGCACCGACCTGGTCACCGCCGTGCGTACGGTCGCCTCCGGCCAGTCCATGCTGGACCCCGGCGCCACGGCCCGGGTCATGGCCCGGCTTCGTGGCGGATCCCCCCAGGAGGAGCAGCGGCAGGGTCTGCCCGGATTGACCGAGCGGGAGCGGGAGATCCTCGCTCTGGTGGGGGAGGGACTGACCAACCGGGAGATCGGCAAGCGGCTGTACCTGGCGGAGAAGACGGTCAAGAACAACATCTCCCGGCTGCTCGCCAAGTTGGGTGTCGAACGCCGGGTGCAGGCCGCCGTCATCGCCACCCAGGCACTGGCTGCCCGGGAGGGCCAGGGTGGTCCATCCGAACGGGAAGGCCGCCCGCGACGCTGACGCCGGTCTCACACGCGGATGCGAGCCGGTGAGACAGCCTCACAGGGCAGTACACCTGTGCTCCGCCAGAGCTGAGCAGGGGCCGCGGTCGGCATCTCCCGAAGTACGAAGAACGCGAAGGGGCCCGGCAACAGGGCCCCTTCGCGCTGCGATCCCGGCGACGTCCGGACGGGCACGTGTCGCCGACGGGGTCACCGCGCCGCATGGCGAGGACGAAGCCTGGATCATGTCGCCACAAGCGCCTGCGGTGATCGCCTCGTGAGGTCGCTGCTTCGGCGGTTCGGGCGGTGTCGTTCTCGTGGCGGGGACCGGCCGTGTGACACGCCCCCGCCATGAGGAGGCCGTCAGTCGTGCGGTACGACAGCGACGGGGCAAGGGGCATGGTGCAGGGCGGCGTGGGCGACCGACCCGATGCGGGTACCGACGGGCGCGCGGCGCGTCCGTCGGCCGACCACGAGCAACTGCGCCTCCGACACGGTGGACAGCAGTACCTGTCCCGCGCTGCCGATCTCGACGTGCTCGGTCACCGGGACGTCGGGAAACCGTGTTCGCCACGGGGCGAGTGCCTCCGCCAGGGCCTTCCTCTCGAACGGTTCCAGCCCTCCGGCCTCGTCCGCGAGGAGCATCGAGCCGGGGCTGTAGGCGAAGACCGGCGGCAGGCTCCAGGCCCGTACCGCACGCAGGGCCGCGCCGCGTGCGGCGGCCTCCTCGAAGGCGAAGCCGAGCACCGCGTCGCTGTCCTCCGGCGTGCCCTGCTGGCCCACGACGACCTCGCCGCCCTCCGCGCGAGGCGTCTGCCCGTCGCGGGCGCGCACGGACACCACGGGTCGTTTCGCCGCGGCGATCACCTGCTGACCGTAGGAGCCGAGAAGGAAGCCGGCGAGCGCCCCGTGCCCCCGTGAACCCAGCACCAGCATCTCGGCCGTTTCGGCCTCCCTCAACAGAGCGGCGACCGCGGTGTCCTGGACCACTTCGGCGGTGACCGTGAGGGACGGGTGGCGGCCGGCGACGTGAGTCTCGGCCTCGCGGACCACAGCGTGGGCGGAGTCGGCCTGCGCCTGCCTGTCCTGGACGACGGGGACGTCCAGGGGCTGCCAGCGCCAGGCGTGCACGATACGCAGCGGCATCCCGCGCAGTTCGGCTTCGCGCGCCGCCCAGCCGGCCGCTGCGAGGCTTTCCGCGGAACCGTCCACTCCTACGGTGATGGCGCTGGTCATGAGGGTGCCTCCATACGGCTCGACGGGCATGGCCGCTTCGGCCGTGCTCCCTGTCCTCAGCCTCCGTGAGGAGGCCGCGGTCCGCCGAGGGCCCATCGGCCCTGTCTCCCGGCCCATTCGGCCACGGTGTCCTGGCCGTCCGGCCGGTGACGCGCGGCCGCGAGGCCTCCTGGCCCACAGCAGGGACCTCCGGCCCCCTGCGCGTACCGTCCCGGCCGATCACCGTGGAGGGACAAGCCCGCCCAGCAGCGCCCCGGAGTGCCGGACGGCGATCTTCGGGCCCCTGAAGTCAGCCCGCCCGCATGCCGCGTCCGGCCCGCCCGGCCGCCAGACCCACGGAGTCCCCATGTCCCGCACCGTCACCGCCGGCCTCGACGGATCCCCGGAAAGCCTCGCCGCCACGCAGTGGGCCGCCCAGGAGGCATTGCGTCGTGCCGTGCCGCTGCGGCTGCTCCGCGCATGGAGCATCGACGAGGATCCCCGTACACGTGTGGTCGACCCGGCGACGGCACGCGGATGGGGCGAGCGCACGCTCGCCACCGCCGAAAGGCGGCTGCGGCGCCGCCACCCGGGCCTGGATGTCGAGACGGAGTGGGTGGCCGGCGACCCGGTGGAGGAGCTGTGCAGTGCTGCCGAGGGAGCGGAACTGCTGGTGCTCGGCTCCCGTGGTCTGGGCGGCCTGGCCGGATTCCTCGCAGGGTCGGTCTCCCTGGCGGTGCTCGCCCGCACACGGCGCCCTGTCGTCCTCGTCCGCCCGCACGACCCCCTGGAGCCCGAGGAGGAGCGTACGGGCGAGGTGGTCATCGGTCTGGACGTGTCCGCCGCCGGCGACGAGCTGCTCGCCTTCGGCTTCGCCGCCGCAGACCGGTACGGCTGCGGACTGCGCGTGGTGCACCGGTGGGCCGTTCCGGCGCTCTACGGACCCGACATGGCCGGCGCACTGCCATCGCTCATGACGGAGGTCGCCGCAGACACGCGACGGGCGCTCGACGAGGCGCTGGCCCCCTGGACAGAGAAGTTCCCGGACGTGGCGGTGGTGCGCGACTGCCGCCAGGGCCGGCCGGCGCAGGACCTCATGGAGCTGTCGCACGACGCCCGGCTCGTCGTCGTCGGCCGCAAGGTCCGCCGGGCACGGATCGGCACCCACATCGGCGCCGTCACCCACGCGGTCCTGCACCACTGCCTGGCACCGGTCGCGGTCGTACCCCACGACTGAACGGGTCCGACCGCAGAGCGGCGCGCACCACACCACCCGTCCGGCAGCGGCCCCGGAAAGCTCGTGACCGTCCAGCCCCCTGCCGACACCGGCCACGCCGCCACCCCGGGCGCGGCTTCACCGGTTCGGGCAGCCGCGCCGCCCAAGCGGCTGCGTCCCCCTCTCTCAGCTGCAGAGTTGCGGCGGGAGATCGACGTCCGTCCCATCATCCAGGACAACTACACGCCGTACGGAGGCGATTCCGCGTTCCTGGCCGGTCCCACGGACCGGACACTCGCCGTGTGGACAACCGTCGCCGCCCTTTTCCCGGAGGAGCGCCGCAAGGGCATCCTCGACGTCGACACGGCGACGCCCTCCACCATCACGTCTCACGCGCCCGGCTACATCGACCGCGACCGGGAGCTGATCGTCGGTCTGCAGACCGACGCCCCGCTGAAGCGGGCGATCCGCCGAGGCTGAGCAGGTCCTACGGCGCCTCACCCTCGGCGGGCCCAAGCACCCCACCTACCGCGCGATCGAGGAACTCGGGCGGGCGGTGCGGACAGCGTTCATCTGCGACTACCTCGCCGACGCCGACCTGCGGCGCGAGATCAACGACGGGCTCCAGGTCGTGGAGAACTGGAACTCCGCCAACCACGACCTGTTCTACGGCAAGGACGGTGATCTGACCGGCTCTGACAAGGAGTCCCAGCAGATCTCGATGCTGGCGCTGCACCTGCTCCAGTCTGCGCTGGTGCACGTCAACACCCTCCTGGTTCAGGGCATCCTGAGCGAGGGGAAGTGGCGGAAGCGGCTCACCGACGCCGTCCGGCGGGCCCTGTCCCCGCTGTTCTGGACCCACGTGAACCCGTACGGTCGGTTCGAGCTGGACATGAACTCGTACCTCGCCATCGCCGCCGCGGCGTCCGTGGTGCCCGGCCCTCGTACGGCGTCCGACTCGCAGACCCCTCAACCGGCACCGTGTGGCACGACGACCTGGCCGGAAGCCTGAGCGCGGGGCCGGGCCGTCACACTCCCGCCTGGCACCTGGCGAGTGCGGACCAAGAGCCTGCTGCAACGGCCCGGTGTACATCTTCGGCAGCCAGGCCCTGCGGGCTCACGGATCGTGCTCGCAGACCCCTCAACCGGCACCGTGTGGCACGACGACCTGGCCGGAAGCCTGAGCGCGGGGCCGGGCCGTCACACTCCCGCCTGGCACCTGGCGAGTGCGGACCAAGAGCCTGCTGCAACGGCCCGGTGTACATCTTCGGCAGCCAGGCCCTGCGGGCTCACGGATCGTGCCGGCGGACGGCGACCACAGCGACGACTGCTGCGGCGAGGGGCCAAGCCGCGTACACGATCCACGACCCGCTG
Organism: Streptomyces sp. NPDC057271; assembly: GCF_042668715.1. NCBI lineage: Bacteria > Bacillati > Actinomycetota > Actinomycetes > Kitasatosporales > Streptomycetaceae > Streptomyces > Streptomyces sp. NPDC057271. The sequence goes on along the minus strand of NZ_JBHUYJ010000049.1, from coordinate 37,235 downwards.
ATGGTCGCCGGGTAGGGGGCCGGTTCGAAGGGGTCACCCATCCGCACCAGTCGTTCCCAGGCACTGCGGGGCAGCGCGTGAAGGATGGCGGACGACCAGCGGTGGCGGTCGTTGAGGAGGAACGGCAGAAGCAGAAGAACGCCGGTGAACGTCACGAGGGTGGTTGCGGTGTGCCGGATGAGGGCGCCGAGGCCCATCCCGACGAGCGCGCACACCGGAGCGAGCAGAGCGGACGCCGCGACGGCGCGGAGCGCGCCTGGGTAGCCGAGGGACAGGCCGATGCCCCGACCGGACAGGATGGCCTGTGTCACGCCGAACGAGGCTCCCGCGACGACGGTGCCGTAGACGAGCATGACTGTCGTCACGACGGCCATCTTGGCCGCTACGACCGATCGGCGGGCCGGTACTGCCGCGAAGGTCGTGCGGATCTGCCCGGTGCTGTACTCGCCGACGACCGTGAGGGCGCCGATGCTGCCGGTGGCGAGTATCAGGACCATGCAGGCGCCGATGGTGAAGGCGTCCCGCATGGCCCAGATCGGAACGAAGAGGGCCCGGATCCCTTCGTTGTAGGTCGGCCAGTTGTTGTAGTCCGCGACGGCCGCGCTGATGTTGATTGCGATGACGACCAGCGCGCTGACCCCGAACGCCCAGGAAATGGACCGAAGCGACCAGAGTTTGATCCACTCGGCGGCGAGGAGGTCCCGGAAGCGGGAGCCGGGCTCGGCGGCGCGCACGGCGGTCGAGACCCTCGTCTGCTGTGTGGTGGTCGAGGTCATCGGGATTCTCCTGCGAGGTATTCGACGCCGTCGGCGGTGAGTTCCATGAACGCCTCCTCCAGTGAGGAGGTGCGGGTGGCCAGCTCAAGGAGCACGATCCGGTGGTGGGAGGCGAGTTCCCCGATGCGGGCCGCGCTCAGGCCGGTCACGGTGAGCCACTCCTCTGCGTCGGCGACCGACTCGTCCGGCTGTACCGAAGCGCCCTCGGCTTCGAGCAGAGCTGCCAGCACGGTGCTGTCGGGTGTCCGCACGGTCACGCTCTGGCGGGTGCCGCGGGCCGCGAACTCCGCAACGCTCTCGTCGGCGATCAGCTCGCCCCGGCCGATGACGATCAGGTGCTCGGCGGTGTTCTGCATCTCGCTCATCAGGTGGCTGGAGACGAACACGGTGCGCCCCTCGGCGGCCAGTCGCCTGAACAGGCCGCGTACCCACCGCACGCCCTCCGGGTCCAGGCCGTTGACCGGCTCGTCGAACAGCAGCACCGGAGGGTCGCCGAGCAGAGCCGTGGCGATGCCGAGCCGTTGCTTCATGCCCAGGGAGAACCCGCCGATGCGACGCCGGGCCGCAGGAGCCAGTCCTACCTCCTCAAGGACCTCGTCCACCCGGTGCCGCGGGATACCGTTGCTGCGGGCCAGGGCGGACAGACAGGCCACTGCGCTGCGACCGCCATGGACGTCATGGGCGTCGAGCAGGGCACCGACGTGACGCAGGCCGCGCGGGCGGTCCCGGAACAGGTGACCGTCGATAGTGGCGGTGCCTCTGGTGGGTTCGGTCAAGCCGAGCAGCATGCGCAGCGTGGTGCTCTTGCCGGCACCGTTGGGACCGAGGAACCCGGTGACGTGCCCGGGGCGCACGGTGAAGGTCAGGCAGTTGACGGCAGTGGCCTTGCCGTATCGCTTGGTCAGTTCGTTGACTTCGATCACCCGGCCAACGGTGCAGGGGAGAGCGTCCGTCCGGCATCGGCCCGTCGGCTGCACTCGCGGGAGGCCTGGTATCCCGTGGGCGTACGCCCACGGGCCAATGTTCCGCCGCTGGTCAGGCGACTACGATCGCCCCATGTCCGCCAAGCCGCGTCCCCTGCTGTCCTGGCACCTGCGGCCGACCGCGCGGGCGGCTCTGGCCTGGTGCGGGGCGATCGCCTACCCCTTCGCACTGTTCTTCGCAGCACGCGGCACGCCCTTCGACTCCCCCGGCTTGCCCTCCGTCTCGGCGGCCGCGGTCACGGTCCTGCCTCTCGGACTGCTGCGCCGCCGCCCACTGCCGGCCCTGGCGCTGATGCTCCTGGGGACGTACGTCACGGCGACGACAACCCCGTTCTGGCAAGTCGTGTATCTGCTGGTTCTGGCAAACGACCTCGCCATCGGATACATCGTGGCCACCCGGTCTCGCCGCATCGCGGTCACCGCTGCCGTCACGACACTCGGCGTACAGATCGCCTTCGCCGCACGCCTCGGGACCGGGACGGACGGCTTCGCCCGCACGGTCGTGGTCCTCGTCCTCGCGCTCGCCGCCGCCTGGATGACCGGCCATTCGATTCGCGAACGCCGAGAGCACGCCGCAGCACTGCGTTCACAGACCGCCGCCCAGGCCGCCGCTGCCGAACGCCTCCGGATCGCCCGTGAGCTGCACGACATGATCGCGCACAGTATCGGCGTCATCGCCATCCAGGCAGGCGTGGGCCGCCGGGTCATCGACACACAGCCGGACGAAGCCCGCAACGCGCTGGCCACCATCGAAGACACCAGCAGGGAAACCCTCGCCGGGCTGCGGCGCACCCTGGGCGCACTGCGCCGTACCGAACCGGGCCCCGGGGCGGAGGCCGCGCCGCGCGAGCCTGCCCCGGGGCTGGCCGACCTCGACCGGCTGACCGCCTCGGCGAAGGACGCGGGCATCCATGTCGACATGCGATGGCTCGGAGGACGACGGCCCCTGCCCCCCGATATCGACCTGGCCGCCTTCCGGATCGTCCAGGAGGCCCTCACCAACGTCGTACGCCACGCGAACACCTCCGACTGCCGCGTCACCATCGGCTACCAAGACGGCGAACTGACCCTCGAGGTCGCCGACGACGGCCGCGGCGGCCCCACCTCCGGCACCGGATACGGCATCACCGGAATGCGGGAACGCGTCACCCTGCTACGCGGCCGGTTCACCGCCGGGCCTCGCCCCGAGGGCGGCTTTCGCGTGGCAGCCCGGCTCCCCCTCTCCGAAGGAGTGCACATCTCATGACGGTCCGCGTCGTGCTCGCCGACGACCAGCCACTGGTCCGCAACGGCCTGCGCGTCCTGATGGCCGACGCCCCCGACATCGACGTCGTGGGAGAGGCCGGAACCGGCGCCGAAGCGATCCAGCTGGTCCGGGACACCGAGCCCGACGTGGCAGTCATGGACATCCGCATGCCAGGCATGGACGGCATCGAGGCCACCGGGCTGATCACAGCAGCCGCTGGAGCGACGCGCGTCCTTGTCCTCACCACGTTCGACGACGACGAGTACATCTACGGCGCGCTCCGAGCGGGTGCGAGCGGATTCCTCGTCAAGGACATGGCACTGGACGACATCCTCGGGGCAATCCGCGTGGTCGCCGCCGGAGACGCCCTGATCGCCCCGAGCGTCACGCGCCGCCTGATCACAGAGTTCGCCGCCCGCCCCGAACCAGCCTCGCATCCCCGACCAGTCGGGAACATCACCCAGCGGGAACGCGAGGTACTTACCCTCGTCGGACGCGGCATGTCCAACAGCGAGATCGCCGCCCACCTCTACATCAGCGTGGCCACCGCGAAAGCACACGTAGCGCGGCTACTCACCAAACTCGAAGCCCGCGACCGAGTCCAACTTGTCATCACCGCTTACGAGATCGGCCTGGTAACACCACCTCGGTGAACACCAAGCACCTCAGTTGCCGAAGCCCGCCGACCGAAGCGACGTGGCCCGAACTCTCATAAACGGTTGTTCATGAGAGTGGCTGACCTTCTCAGCGCAAGGTCTGTGCCGTACGCGGGATTGCCGAAGCCCTGGTTCGGGCACCGAGGGGCCGTCGATGCTGGACCAGGAATTGCAGCGCGCCGCGCGCCTGGCTGGCTACGGAACCGTGAGCACCCAGCTCTCCTTGTTGAGCGACCACCGGCTCGGGGAGGTCGTAGCAGCCGCTACCCCACTCGGGTCGGCCGGGTTCGGTGCCTGGCGGGAGCTTGCCGTGCACACCATGACCACGAACTGGGTTCTGGGCGACGAGTATGCGGGATTCCCCCTGATGTACCACTGGCGAGTTCTGCCTGACTCCCCTCCCGAAGGATTCACCGACGAGTTCGGGGGACTGGAGGGGGCCGTCGCGCACTGGGAGGGATCACCCGCCGTTCGTGACCGGCTGGAGGCCATCGGCCAGTCCTCGTGCAGCCTGGTGGTCTTCCTGGAGCACGTGCCGCACACACTCGCCGGATGGCTGGCCACCCAGCGCAAAACCGCCATGCCGGAAGACGGGGACAGCTTGCCCTCCCGCTGGGTGGAGGAAGCCCTGATGAGCGGAGCTGCCTTTATGAGTTCTCGCGGACTTGTCCACTTCGATGCTCACTTTGCCAACATCCTGACCGATGGACGCCAGCTCTACTTCGCTGACTTCGGACTTGCCCTGAGCTCGCGCTTCGACCTGTCGGCGGACGAGTCCACCTTCCTCTCGGACCGCCTCGCATACGACCACTGCTACACCGCGAGCCACCTGCTCCAGTACCACTTGCTCGACGGCGTGCGCGGTGACACGGAACGCGAAGCCTTCCTGCACGACTGGATCGCGGGCCGGCGACCTGGCGACATCCCGCCTGAGATCACGGCCATCATCGACCGGCACGCACGCCCTACCGTCGTCGTGGACTCCTTCTTCCGCCGTCTGCTCACCGAGAGCAAGCAGACGCCGTTCCCGGCCGCGGAGATCGAACGACAGTGGGGCGCTGGCGCCACAACTCCGAGCTGATCCACACCCTCGACTGTCCGGCATCGGCTGCCACGGCCGCTGCCTACCGACGGGCATTCGGTGCATCCTCCCGGGCTCTACGACCACCCGGCAGTAGCTCGGTCACCGTGTAGCTGAGGCCTCGCTCTGCGGACTACATGGGCCAGGCACCGTCACCGCAGCCACGAGTTCCAGGTCCAGGCGGCTGTTCGCGACCCCACCTGGGTCACCGAGTCCATCGGGGGCATCGGAGAGGACGGCCGCCCTCTGGTCACGCGCACCTCCTTCCGCTTGCTCCAGACCCTACGCAGGCGCGCGCCTCGGGCCCCGAGCGGCACGTGGCGGTCGACCGTGGGCCATGCTGGAGACGGATCACGGTCCCCTCGACCAGCGGCAGGGCGCCCAGCTCAGCGGTCCAGGCCGAGCGGTACGTCAGTCTCGGACGGAGCCGGTCCCAGGACGAGGAGCCGTTCGGACCACGAGGTCAAAGATCAAGCCAGTCCTTCACCGGCATCCCTGAGCCCCTGGCCCGCGCCCGCCGGCTGCGCGAGGGCCTGGGCATCAACCTGGCCGTTGCTCACCCCGCTGCCATCGCTCCGCGCGGCCGCCGAACGAGTGAAACACCGCGGCAGTCGTGCGAAGCGCTCCTGCGCGCAGGACTCGATCCCCGTCCCACGGTGGCAGCGGTCTGCACATCCGGAGCAGGGCCGAGGAGACCGCCGAGGTGTGGTGGGACGCCGGCGACGTCCTGCGTCCGACCGCTATCGCGCTCGCCACCGAACCAGGCCTGGCCGGCCGTACGGAGATCGCAGGCATCCGCCATGCCATGCACATTGCCCTCACCGCGCCGACGCGGACCGGGAGACCGCCTGGCCGGGCGGCTCCGCTTCCACGGGACATCAGCTCCCCGGGGCGGCCCTTCCGGCGATCGCGGCATCCGCCGGAGCCGGAGACCGGTATGGGGCGCCCTCGGACAGCACAACCAGGGCCGCTCAGGCCCGCACCAGGGACGATCGGCCCCGATGCCGTATGCCGGCCCCGTGTGAAGCTCACGTCATCACGTCCGCTGGGGCCCGCTCTCGGCGGCAGCATCGGGAGGCAACATGTCTGGCATCATCACCGCAGGACTGGACGGGACCGACCACGCCTCGGCGGCGGCGGACTGGGCGGCGCAGGAGGCTGAGCGCCGGGGATCGTCCCTGCGACTCGTCCACGCCTGGGTCTGGCGCCCCACCGACGTGGTGTACGTCGGAGACCGGGCGGCCGAGGAGCGGTCGGTGCGCGGCATGCTCGACGAGGCCCGGTCCCGCGTGATCAGGCAGCATCCGGCCCTGGACGTCACCACCGAGCTTCTCGTCGACGACCCGGTGCCCGCCCTCCTTGCCGAGGCCGTACGCGCCGACATGCTGGTGCTGGGATCGCGCGGATACGGGACTCTGACCGGATACCTGCTCGGTTCCGTATCGTTGAAGGTGCTGCGCCAGGCAGCCGGGCCGGTCGTCATGGTCGGAAGGCCGAACCCCGGCGCGACCCAAGCAGCCCCGGAAGTGATGGTCGGTGTCGAACCCGGGCAGATCGGTGACTCGGTCCTGGAGTTCGCCTTCTCCGCCGCGGCCGAACGCGGAGCGACGCTGCGTGCCGTACACGCCTGGAGCATCCCGACGGTCCTCGCCTGGAGCCCGGGTTCGCTGTATCTGGTGGACGAGGCGAACGGTCTGGAGCAGATCAACAGGGAAGTCCTGGCCGATACTCTCAAGCCGTGGCGCGACAAGTACCCGCAGGTGGAGGTCATCGAGCACTTCGAGATCGGCTCGGCCTCCGAGGTCCTCCTGTCCAACAGCGCCCGTGCCGGCCTGGTGGTCGTCGGCCGGCGCAGCCACGAGGAGGGTCTGCGGCGCCTGGGTCCGGTCACCCACGCCGTTCTGCACCACGCCACAGCCCCCGTGGCTGTCGTGCCTCATGACTGTCCCCCCAGGTAGGGTCGCCGCCCGCGCCCCCTCGTCGTGCGCCGCCCGCGCCCCCTCGTCATGCGGCGACCGCTCGTCTGTCATGCGGCGACCGCTCGTCGTCGCCGGGCACCCGAGAAGACACCGCGCGGGGGGGACAGCCCTGGGCTCTCGTTGCCTCGTGCGCACTCACCTCGGCGTGTTCCCGGTGCCGGCCGGCGGGGCTCGCCCCCTCACCTTCGCCGTCCCGCCGCGGTCGGCCCGAGCCGAGTCCACCTCCCGCGCGGTCGGCGCATCCTGGGCGGATCGGTCGTTCACGTCGGGCATGCGCGGTATCGGCCTCGCGCTGCGGGCACCACGGTGACGGCGTTCCCGCCGGCGCCCGAATGGTCGTCGGCCCCGCGCCTGCCGGACCCGCGGTCGGTCGTCACGGCAACGGATGGCTGCGCAACACCATCGGTCCCCTGCTGGGGCCGACCGGCCCCAGCAGGGGACCGATGGCCCCTCTGCCGAGAACCTGCCGAACGCGATGCTGGAGCCAGAACACCCGACCCAGGAGGAGACATGGCCCGCACGATCACCGTAGGAATCGACGGATCTGCCGAGAGCCGGGCCGCCGCGGAATGGGCGGCGCGTGAGGCGAAGCTGCGTGAACTGGCGGTTCGGCTGGTCCAGGTGTGGGTGCCGGTGCCGGAGCCGATCGCTCAGGCACCGCTCCTGGGAGCAGAGACCCACCAGCACTGGACCGAGCGGATCCTCCGCGAGGCCGCCGACGGGCTGAGGCTGCGCCACCCGGGTATCGACGTGAGCACCGAGCAGCGTACCGGGACGCCGGCCGACGTCCTCGTGGAAGCCGCCCGTGACGCGGAGTTGCTGGTCCTCGGGTCCCGGGCGCTGAGCGGGCTCGGCGGTTTCCTGGTGGGTTCCGTCGGACAGGCCGTGATCGCCCGGACGGAGGCGCCCGTGGTCCTGGTGCGCGCCGGGCAACAGGCCGCCGACGAGCACGTCACGGACCCTGCCGGCGTTCCGTCCGCCGCCACCGCGTTCCGGCCCGTCGTCCTGGGCCTCGACAACCCCGACGACACCGTCATCGCCTTCGCATGCGAGGAGGCGCAGCGCCGGAAGACCGCCTTGTACGCGGTACGGGCCTGGGACACGTCGCCCTACGCCGTGTACACCGCCGGTTCGGGTTTCGAGCACCACGAGGAGTTCTCCCGCCAGAGGGCCGACGCACTCGCCGAGACCCTGCGTCCCTGGCGGCAGAAGTACCCGGACGTCGAGGTCGTCGAGGTGTCCCGCCCGGGCACCGCCGCCGCCCTTCTGATCGACGCCTCCCGCGACGCCTCCCTCGTCGTCGTCGGCAGACGCGTACGCCGCAACCCCTTCGGCTCGCACATCGGCGCCGTCACCCACGCGGTGCTCCACCACGCCACCGCCCCCGTCGCCGTCATCGCCCACGACTGAACCACGCCGCGACGAAGGATCCCGGCCAGGCCGACTTGCCCGTCCTGGCCGTGACCGCTCGGGGCTCCGACGACTCCGTTGTGCCCGTGGGCGCGAGAAGCCGGCACAAGGACGCCTGTCACTTCCTGCGGTGGCACCGCGAGAAACTGGACCGGAGGCCGATGCGGTCTTCAGCGCGGCCCGCTCGATGCCACGGAGCCGAGCGGTGCCTGCCGTCCGTGGCCGATGCCGTAAGGACCGTCCTGCCCTTGGTGGCGGGCCGTCGTCCGACCTGTCGCGGGGCCATGACGCGGGCAGCCCCGACAAACAGTGCGCCGGGCCCTGGAGCCCGCCGAGTGAGAAGGTCGTGCAGATGGTCGAGTCCTGGTTCCTCCCTGACAGCGCCCTGCCCGCTTCGGCCGCCACGACGCTGGACGTGCTGCAAGAACGGATCGCAGCCGGACACCTCGAGACCTGGCTGACCAGCTCGCGCGGCCGTTCCCTGGCCATCATCAGCAACGGCGACCGCGCGATGGTCATGCTCCTCGATAACGAGGCCGATCCCGGCGAGTACGCCCTCAGCCCCGGCGCCAGCAGCTCGAGCAGCGGCTTCGTCCTGGCGAACGGACAGCACGACGAGTACCCCGACGAGGACACCGTCCCCCTCGCGGAAGGAATACGGATCGTCAGCCACATCCTCACAACGGGTGCCCCACCCACGGACGCTCCTTGGGCGATCGACCGATGGCGAGGTCAACACCTGCAGAATTGTGTGCAGTTGGCCCCAGGGAACTGAGTGACCACCCACACGCCCAGCCCGCGGCATGAAGTGTTGTGGACCCCCGGACCTGTGGATATCCGGGCGAGCCCTGCGCCAGGAGGGCGCGCCGGTGCCCGCGTCGGTGGGTCCAGGGTGCTCCAGCCGCCAGGGCAGGCAAGCCGTGCGGTTGTCCGCGAACGATGGCAGAACGAAGGGCCGCGGCGCACGCGGGGCTCGGCCCGAAGCCCGACATCACCATGATCTTCCGGCTTGCCGATGCTCCCGTGGTCGGACGCTTCGTACTCCGGACGTCGTCGTGGGATCTCGCTGGCGATCTGGGACGAGTCCTGTGGGCATCCGGCCCGACGGGCCCGCCCGATAGCTTCCGTCTGCTCCTGGCCACGGGGGAATTCGTAGGTCGGGGCGAAACCCGGGTGCGCTACGCCCGGCCTGGAATCGAGTGCGGGCAGACAGCCCTGGCCGGCGGACCGGAGGGCGGACTGTCAGGCAACCGGCCCAGCTCCGCGAGCGCCCGGGGCTAAGGCCTGGTGAGCTGTACTGGGAGATCTCCGGTGCCTTCACAACCGTCTCCCGGAGCGTCTGGAGGAGGATTCCGTGCCGGACCCAACGACGTCGTACGCCGACCTGCGCGCCCTGGTGATCAACTGCACCCTGAAACGTTCCCCGGAGCGCAGCCATACGCAGGGGCTGATCGACATCAGCACCGGGATCATGGAGCGCCAGGGTGTCCAGGTCGAGGTGCTCAGGGCGGTGGACATCGACATCGCGACCGGTGTCTGGCCGGACATGACGGAGCACGGGTGGGAGACGGACGAGTGGCCGGTGATCTACTCGCAGGTGATGGCCGCCGACATCCTGACCCTAGCGGGGCCTGTCTGGCTGGGAGACAACTCCTCGGTCATGAAGAAGGTGATCGAGCGTCTGTACGCCTGTTCGTCGATCCTCAACGAGCGTGGCCAGTACGCCTACTACGGTCGTGTGGGCGGCTGCCTGATCACCGGCAACGAGGACGGCGCCAAGCACTGCGCGATGAACGTCCTCTACAGCCTCCAGCACCTCGGATACGTCATTCCGCCGCAGGCGGACGCGGGCTGGGTCGGCGAGGCCGGCCCGGGCCCGTCGTACCTCGACCCCGGGTCCGGCGGGCCGGACAACGACTTCACGAACCGCAACGCGACCTTCATGACCTGGAACCAGCTCCACCTGGCGAGGATGCTCAAGGACACTGGTGGCATCCCCGCCCACGGAAACCAGCGCTCCGAGTGGGACGCCGGCTGCCGGTTCGATTTCGAGAATCCCGAGCACCGTTGAGTGCGGGCCGGAACTGTGGGAGGTCCGGTGGAAGTCAGCTCCGGATCAAGCAGGTCCATCGTCTGGCAGTGCCCGCGACGACAGCGGCCTCAGCCTGACGTCCTGCCTCGAGGCCGCGCCGAACAGCTTTCGGCCCGTGCACCATCAAGGAGCGCACGGCGCTGAAGATCCGCGCACCCGCCCGTACCCGGTGGCCGGCACGGAGAACAGGCGAAGGGCGATCCCGGCATCCGCGAACAACTGATGCTCGACGTACCTCCGCCGGTGCCGCACAGGTAGACGTCGGCACTGTCGGTGCCGCACAGGTCCACCAGGCGCCGGGTTCGCCCTGTCCCGGCAGTGAATGCACTGCTGTGCACGGGGCAAGGTGCGCTGGGTGGTCGAGCGCACCTTCGCCTGGCTGCACCAGTGCAAAGGGCTCCGCACCCGCTACGAGCGACGCGCCGATCTTCATCAGGGCCTGCTCGAACTGGCCTGCAGCCTCATATACCTGCGCCGCCTGTGAACCTCATCCTGAAGCGACAGTCGGCGACGCTGAACCACCCGGGTCGCGCCTTTGGCCAGAAGTGGGTCCTGATCCGTGACGTCAAGAGGCTCCGGCAGGCTCAGCCCGTACCAGCGCAGCCGCCAGAGGGCGAAGATTTCGCTCCCGTCGGCTGCGAAGTCGACATCGACCTCGGTGTCGGCGTACACGTGAACCGAGACGTACGGATGAACGTGCCCACCTGCTGACGTATCGAGGACTGAACGTGGGCAGTCTGCTGCCGGCCCGTGAAGGGTGGCGGAGGGCGGCTGACCGTGGTCCTGGAACCGCAACGATGGATAGAGCTTCGACGTTTCCGCGGGCTGTTCGAGTCCCGGACGATGAGCCTGTCGGAGATCGCCAAAGAGACTGGGCACAATCGCCGCACGGTCCGCGGGTACCTGTCCTCTGAGGGCCGGGTTGCACCGCCTCGTCGGGCCGCGCCCGGAGATGGCCGTCGCCGCAAGGGGGACGAGGTCGCACCCCTGATCGACGCGATGCTCCGGTCCGAGATTCTGATCAAGGGAGCCGTGGTCCACGAGCGGCTGGTGGCCGAGTACGGCTTCGCCGGCACCTACCAGCGGCAAGATGAGCACATGGACAGCGAACCTCTGCAGATCCCGCTTGATCAGCTCCGGCACGTCTTCGAGCTGGCACTCCAGCACATCGAAGCGTCAGCCGGCAGTACAGTGGCACTCGAACGCGACTACTTCTGGTCTGTTCCCGGCGACGAACTCTACGACGTCCCCAACGAACCGAGAACGATCACAGTCGGGCAGCTCTCCGAGTCATGGCAGCACCTTAAAGACCTACTTGCCGACCCGGACCGGGCCGTGGGCCACCACCTGGTCTGGTTTGCCGATGTCCTCCGCGCGATCGGGCAGGAGTCCGCCTGGTAGCCATCACGCCAGCCCAGCGCGACGTGGGATTACGAAGTCGCACTGGAGTATTAATACTCCAGCAGGACTTTGCTGTCTGACCTGCGGATTTCGGTGGGCTGCTCCACAGATGTTCGTCACCCCCGGTGTCACACCGCATGGCGGACGCGGGCGGCCCATGGCGGCCGCCGCCAGAACGGCACGGCTGATCGGGTGCACCACTAGCCTGACCAAGTCGTGGTAAGTCAAGGGGAGAGGGCGGCGGCAGTGGAGGCTCTACAGGGCGGGGATCCTGAGCGGATTGCCGACTATCGCCTGATCGGCCGTCTCGGCGAGGGCGGTATGGGAGTGGTCTATCTGGCTCGAGGCCCTCGGGGACGCATGATGGCGGTCAAGACCATCCGTCCCGAGCTGGCGGCGATGCCGGACTTCCGGCTTCGCTTCCGCCGCGAAGTCGCTCTGGCTCAGCGGGTCGGTGGTGAGTGGACCGCCGCCGTCATCGAGGGTGACCCGGACGCCGTACTGCCCTGGGTGGCCACGGAGTTCGTGCCCGGACCGACGCTCCATCAGGTGGTCCAGGACCATGGTCCACTGCCCGAGCTGTCGGTGTGGGCCCTGGCGTCGGGCCTGTCCCGGGCGTTGGCTGACGTGCACGCGGCAGAGCTCGTCCATCGTGACCTGAAGCCCTCGAACGTCCTGGTGACTATTGAGAGGCCTGTCGTCATCGACTTCGGGATCGCGCGGGCCGCCGGTTCCGCCGCGAGCGGCCTGACCTCGACCGGCGCCATGGTGGGCACCCCTGGATTCATGTCTCCCGAGCAGATCCGCGGCGAGACGCTGACACAGGCCAGTGACATCTTCTCCCTGGGCGCCGTCCTCGCATTCGCCTCCACGGGGCGCCCGCCGTTCGCCGTGACGGAGGGCCAGCTGCCGGCCCTGCTCTACCAGGTGCTGGAGGGACGCCCGAACCTCGCCGGTGCGCCCGCAGGCATCCGCGGCCTCATCGAGGACTGCCTCCGGAAGGACCCAGCAGAGCGCCCGTCCCTTGCCGAACTGCGCCGCCGCGTAGAGGCGGACGCCCGGCACCTGCAGGCCCCCTGGTTGCCGTCACAGGTCCTCGCCCGGCTCGGGCGGGACGCCGTCCACCTCCTGCAACGGGACGACCCGCACACCTATGTACCGACTCTCGTGCCTTCGGCGCTGACGACACATGCCGCCGACGCCCCGGTGTCCGCCCCGCCCCTCGCCCAGGGGGCCGCGCGCCCTGACCGGCCTCTGCCCCGTCCCCGCCGACGGCCCGGCGTCACGGCAGCCACGGCGTTCGGCTGGCGCACACTGGCGGTGCACTGGCTCCTCGCCCTGCTCTCACTGACCTGTCTGGCCTCCGTCGTCTACTACGCGTCCCTCGATTTCGAGGCGCGCACATACAGCTACGAGGGGCGGCTGCCCGAAGGGGAGGACCTGTTCGACATCGATGCCTGGGGCGACGACCCAGTGTTCTACGTCCTGCTCAGTGGCAAGATCCTGCTGACCGCCGCTCTGGTGGTGTGCTGGCTCCTCTGGTTCATCCGCGCGCGGGCCGTCGCTGAATTGCGGCAGGCCGGCAGCACCCGCTACAGCGCTGCGATGTCCGTCGTCGGCTGGTTCCTTCCCCTCGCCAACCTGGTGATTCCCAAGCAGATCGCCGACGACATCTGGTGCGCCTCCGTCCCTGGCTCCGAGCGCGCCAGGCCGCCGGCCCGGGTGCACGTCTGGTGGGCGCTGTGGCTGGCGACTCTTGCGGCAAGCCCTCTGATCTTCACGCCATTCACGAACCTGCTCAGTAAGAAACAGGTCGAAAGCGGCACCTACCGGTACGAGGGAACATTCGAGGCGTGGCTCAACCTGCCGGCGCACCTCCTGGTCGTCGCGGCAGGCATAGCGGCGTCCCTGTACGTCCGAGACGTGACCGCCCTTCAGACCGATAACCCCGCGACGTCCCGGCTTCCATGAAAGGGACTGGGCGACCAGGGAGATCGATGAGCCTCACGGCGGCCACCGTCCCCAGCCAGGGCAGGTCCGCCGGCGCCGGCCGAACGCCAGGCGGCGGTAGCGGCAGCGCCGTAGGCAGTCAGCAGTCGCCCGCCGCTGTCACTACCTGCGGCGTTGTCGCACGATCGAGGGGCGGTCTCCGTGAGGCCGTCCCCGCACGATCGAAGTCCCGCTACACGCCGCCCGCCCACCGAAACCCGCAGGTCAGACAGCAAAGTCCTGCTGGAGTACTAGTAGTACGCGTGACCGACACTCCCTGGCCGAAGGCCCTGCGTAGGCTCCGACCTGAGAAGGCGAGCTCAGAGCCGTACGCGCGCCGCCACGGGCAGGTGGTCGCTGCCCGTGTCGGGCAGCGTCCAGGTCGTGCCGACCTCCGCGTCGCCGCGCCCCAGCACGTGATCGATCCGGGCGAGGGGCAGGCTCGCCGGCCAGCTGAAGCCGAAGGCGTCCCGGTTGCCGCGCACCTGGGAGAGGACGGGAGACAATCCCTGGTCGTCGACGGTGCCGTTGAGATCGCCGAGGACGAGGACCGCGGCGGACCGGTCGGCCGTCAGGGCGCGGCCGAGCCGTGCGGCGCTCTCGTCGCGCCACGCCGTCGCGTAGCCCTCCGTGGCCCGCACTCTGACCGACGGAAGGTGCGCCACATACGTCGTCACCGGCCCGTGCGGACCGCGCACCACGGCCCGAAGCCCCCGCTCCCAGCCGGGGGGCACCTCCGCCGGCTTCAGGTCGATGCGCGCGACGTCCGTCAGCGGGTACCTCGACCACAGCCCGACCGTCCCCACGGTCGCGTGGTGCGGATGCGTGGACGCGAGAACGAGCTGGAAGGCGGGCAGGCTCGACGGTGTCAGCTCCTGGAGCGCGACGAGATCGGGGTCGGGGCCGAGGAGGATCCGCGCGACGCGCGAAGGGCTGGTGTTCTCGTCGCTCACGTTGTGCTGGACGACCGTCAGGTCGTACGCCCGGGAATCACCCGGCTCGGACGACGCCAACGGCTCGTGGAACACCCCCAGCCAGACGGCGCCCACGACCACGCACGCCACGGCCGAAAGGACCGAGCGGCGTAGGGCGGCGACGACAAGCCCGAGGGGGACGGCGAGACCTAGCCAGGGCAGAAACGTCTCCGCCAGACCCACCGGGTTGCCCGGCAGCCGGGGCAGCCGGTGATGAACGAGCAGCAGCAGACCGACCACGGCGACGACGAGCGCCGTGAGCAGCCCGCGCCTCGTTCTTCGTGTCCCCTCCACCTGACCCCCTCCGGGGGAGAGGACGCCGTCAGGAAAGATCCAGTTCCCGACGGGTCCGGATCAGGGCACCACACCCCGTGCACCCGTCACATCAGGCGTCCGTTCCCAGGGAGTGTCCCCTCGCGACCACACGCCCCGCGCGCACCACCACGTCACGGCGCGGCTGGTCGACCACGACCTGAGCGACGCACTCGCCCTCCACCAGCATGAAGTCGGCGGGTGAACCGGTCCGGAGGTCGGCGCGCGGAAGGCCCAGCAGATCCGCGCCCCCGTCCGACGCCAACCGGAAGCAGGCCTCCAGTTCCTCGTCGAGCCGGACGTCCAGCGCCCAGCCCGCCAGCCAGGCGCGATGCAGCATGTCCGCGTTGCCGAACGGGCTCCAGTTGTCCCGCACGCCGTCCGAGCCGAGGCCCACGCGGACCCCGCGCTCGGCGAGGCGACGGAAGGGGAGGACCGTGTGCACCGACAGCGCGACCGTCGTCAGGGAGACCCCGGCGTCCGCGAGGACGTCCGCGATCTCGTCCAGCTCGCCGCCGGACAGCTCGGCCACCGCGAACGCGTGCCCCACGTTGACCTTGCCCGCCAGCCCCAGCGCCTTGGTGCGGGCGGCGATGTCGCGCAGCGGCCCGAGGCCCCGCTCGCCCGTGTCGTGGAGGTGGATGTCGAGGCCGAGGCCGTGGCGCTCCGCGATGCCGAAGACCGTGTCGAGCTGTCCGCCGTGGCGCCCCGCGCCGCCGAGGTCGAAGCCCGCCGGGTCGATGCCCCCGATGTGCGAGACGAGGCCGCCGGCCGCCGCCTCCTCCAGGAGATCGGCCACGCCCGGCGTACGCGCCACCCCGTGCTGCGGGAAGGCGACCACTTCGACGTCGAGGACTCCGCGCAGCTTCTCCCGCGCAGCGGCAAGGGCCTCGACCCCGTCGAGGCCGTATGCGGGGGCGACGTCGACGTGGGCCCGCGTCGCCCGGGTGCCCTGGGCCGCGGCGTGCGACAACAGCCGCACCGCTCGCTCGGCCACGGGCGTGCGCTGAGCACGGTTCAGCTCCACGTCGCCCTCGACGTACGCCGCGATCCCACGCGCGGGTCGCCGGCTGTGCCAGGGCTCACCCCACGTCGTCTTGTCGGGGTGCAGATGCGCGTCGACGAGGGTCGGCAGGGCCAGCCGGCCGCCCCCGTCGACGTACTCCACAGCGGACCCCTCGGGGACCGCGCCTGCCTCCACCAGGACACCGTCCACCGCGGTGAGGTCGGTCGGCGGGCCGCCCCAGGGGCGGACGTCACGGAAGACGGCGATGACGGGCGAAGCGTTCGGGACCACGGTGGGAACTCCTCGACGAGCGAGCGGGGACGTCTTCGGACGGTGATCTACCACGGGCCGACCGGGCTACAGGACCGCGACGCCGAGCGGGCGTTCACCCGCGGCGAGCCGCCGTGTCTCGCCGCTCTCCACGTCGACGACGGTGATGCCGTCCCACCAGCCGTCGCGGGTGAAGCCGCCCGTGACGTACGCGGTGCGGCCGTCCTCCGACACGGCGACGTCCTCGTGCGGACCCTCCAGCGGGTACACGCGCTCGGCGCCGTCGGGCGCCCGTACCGTCAGCGAGGGACCCGCGTCCTCCGACGGGTCGATCGGACCCGTCCCCACGACGAACAGCGTGCCGTCGGCGGTGATCGTGGCACCGTGCTGGTGCGTGTCCGCGGTCATCGGCGCGATCTCCGTACGGCCGGTGCGCGGGTCGACCACCGCGAGGCGCTCCCCCTCGAAGGGAAGCAGCAGCCGGCCGTCCGAGGGCCGTACGACCGCGTAGTGCGGCTTGAGCCACGAGCCGAGACCGCCTTCCGTGCCGTACGGGGCGACCTCGATACGGCGCGGAGCGAGCGTGTCCGCCCGGACCACGGTCACATCGAACGAGTCGTGGCCCGTCGCGTACACCTCGGAGCCGTCCCGCGCCACGTCGACGTCGAAGGGCCGCCGGCCGACGGGGACCGTGTCGGTCACCTCCCGGCTCGCGGTGTCGATGACCTCCAGAGTGCCGTTCCCGCCGGGGACGTTGACGCCGACATAGACCCGCCCGCCGTCGGGGGAGAGGGCGATGCCCATGCCACCGCCCCGGTACTCGCCCGTGGTGACGGGACCGGTGTCCGTCTCGTACGGGATGAGGGCGAGCCGCTCGCGGGTGCGGGTGTCGACGACGGCTACGCCCTCGGCGGTGGCCACCCAGGCGCGCCCGTCGGCGCCGACGACCAGACCGTACGGCGCGGTCCCCACCTCGACGGAGCCGAGTGCGCCATGCTTCGGGTCGACGAAGGTGACGGTGTCGGAGCCGAAGTCGGTGGCGAGGAGGGTCCCGTCGGGCGTCGGCGTGGGAGCCGTGCCCGGGGGAGTGGCGGCGGAGGAGCGCCCGGCCGCGAAGGTGTCGCCGGATCCGGCGTCGCCGCCCTGGCCCGGGGCGCATCCGACGAGGACGGCCGCGACCGCGGCGGCCCCCGCCAGGACGCGCGCGCCCACGTGGGCGCGTGACGTCTCCTTGCCCGCGCCCGCGCCCTTGCCCGCGCCCGCGTGGGCGCGTGACGTCTCCGTGCTCGCGCGCCTGCCCGCGCCCGCGTGAGTGCGTGACGTCTCCGTGCTCGTGCGCCTCATCGGACCGCCCGCCGTCCGGCGCGCGCCGACGCGGCCTCCAGGAGACCGGCGATGCCGTCGAACCCGCGCCTTGTCGCGTGGTCGAGTGGCGTCGTCCCGTCGTGGTCAGCGAGCAGCAGCCGGTCGTTCGGATCCATGGAGGTTCTCCTTCGCACGGCGGTCGGCGGCATGGGCGTCGTCCCTTCCCGCCGGTCGGCGGCATGGGCGTCGTCCCTTCCCGCCGGTCGGCGGCATGGGCATCGTCCCTTCCCGCCGGACGGCGGAGGCGGGCGGTCCGCTCTCCTCACCATCGTGCGGGCGCCGCAGCGCGCCACCGGTCGGACCAGTGGATGTCCCCGGGGAGCCGACCGGTGGACCCGGGGGTCGACCGATCGGATGACCCCCGGCGGCGCGGGCACCGGGAAAAGTAGTGTCGGGCCAGGGTCTCCGCAGGTCAGAATGGGCCTTCACCGACCAGGAGGAACCCCATGAGCCAGGCGTCCCTGACTCTCCAGGAGCTGCTGCCCCCGCAGGCGTTGGCCGAGGCCATCGACGCCGGGCACGTCACCCGCAAGGCACACCCCGAACTGCCGCTGTCGATCTACACGTACACGAGGGCGTGCCAGTACGAGCGGGTCTGGAACCAGGTGACGACGCGGTGCCGTGGGCTCGTCGCCGACGACGCGACCGGCGCGATCGTCGCGCTGCCCCTGCCGAAGTTCTTCAACATCGGTGAGCACGAGGCCGGTCAGCCCTACGCGCCCGAGCTGCCCGACGAGCCCTTCGAGGTCTACGACAAGGTCGACGGCAGCCTCGCGGTGATCTTCCACTACGCGGGCCGGTGGCAGGTCGCCTCCAAGGGGTCCTTCATCAGCGCGCAGGCGACCTGGGCGCAGCGCCGGCTCGACGGCCGGGACACTGGGGCGCTCACGCCCGGTGTCACCTACCTCGCCGAGATCCTCTACCCGCAGAACCGTATCGTCGTCGACTACGGCGACCGGCGGGACCTGGTGCTGCTCGCCGCCTTCGGCCCCGACGGCACCGAGATCCCGCTCGCCGAGGCGGCCGCCCACTGGACCGCGATCGGCTCCGTCGTACGGACCTGGCCCGCCATGCCGCTGGACGAACTGCTCGCCCTCACCGAGTCGAACACCCTGCCCGGCGGACAGGCCGCCACCGGCACGGACGCCGAGGGCTTCGTGCTCCGCTACGCCTCCGGCGTGCGGGCCAAGGCCAAGCTGAGCGAGTACGTACGCCTCCACAAGGTGCTCACGGGCGTCACCGAGCGGGACATCTGGCGCAGCCACGGCATCCAGCGCTTCGCGGGAACGTCCGTCAAGCGCCTCGCCCAGGGCCTGGGTTGCTCGGTCGCCGAGCTCGGCGGAGTGAAGTCGGCGGGCGGCCGGCCGCTGGACGCGCTCCTGGAGCAGGTGCCGGACGAGTTCGACGCCTGGGTGCGCGGGGTCATCGCCCGTCTGGAGGACGAGGCCGCGGTCCGTGAGCGCGCCATCGACGAGGCGTACCGACGCGTCGCCCATCTGGCGGCGGACCGGGGCGCCTTCGCCCGGGCCGTCAAGGCCCTGCCGATCGACGGTGACCTCCGATCGGCCATGTTCCTGCGCCTCGACGGGCGCCCCACGGACCTCTTCGTCTGGCGCTCCGTCAGGCCCGAGGCGTCCGACCCGTTCACGACCGATGTGGAGAACTGAGCTGTGCCCGACGTACACGTCATGACGGGGCTGCCCGCCTCGGGGAAGACGACGGCCGCCCGACGGCTCCAGACGGAGGCCGACGGCAGGATGCGCCGAGTCAACCTCGACGACCTGCGCACCATGCTGGACGTCCCCGCCCCCGAGCGCGGCCGCTCCCACGCCCACGAGCGGACCGTCCTCGACATCCAGGACGCGGCGGTGCGCTCCGCCGTCGAGGGCGGCTTCGACGTCGTCGTCGACAACACCCACCTGACCCCGCACATCCCCAAGCGGCTGAAGGCGGCCGTCATCGGCCTCGACGCCCGTTTCGTGGTGCACGACTTCACCGGCGTACCGGTCGAGGAGTGCGTGCGGCGCGACGCCGCGCGGGAGCGGCCCGTCGGCGAGGAGATCATCCGCATCCTCGCCGACAAGCACGCCAAGGCCACCCGGGGCGGCTGGCGGCTGACCGCCGAGTGGCTGGGCGAACGGCCCGCCGCCGTGCCGTACGTCCCCGACCCGGCGCTGCCCTCGGCCGTGCTGTGCGACATCGACGGCACCCTCGCGCTGCGCGGCGACCGCGGCCCGTACGACTTCACCCGCTGCGACCTCGACCTCCTCAACGTCTCCGTGGCCCGGGCGCTGCGCGCGTTCCGCCGGGCCGAGAACGACACGATCGTGCTGCTGTCCGGACGCAGCGAGGACCACCGCGCCCTCACCGAGGCATGGCTCGCGCGCCATGAAGTGCCGTACGACGAGCTGTGGATGCGGGCCTCGGACGACGGGCGCGGCGACGACATCGTGAAGGCCGAGCTCTTCGACGCGCACATCCGCCACCGGTTCGCGGTAAGGGTCTCGCTCGACGACCGCGACCGTGTCGTCGCCCTCTGGCGCCGCATGGGCCTGCCGACCTGGCAGGTCAACTACGGCAACTTCTAGACCGCGTCACGCCGGCGCCACCGCGCCGTCGAGGAGGATCCGGGCGAGCTCGCGCGGCTGGGAGAACATGGGCCAGTGGCCCGTGTCCATCCGCACGAGCCGCCACCGCGGGCTCCTCAGCAGCGTCGCCACGTCGTCGTTCGGCTCGGCGCCGTCCAGCAGGCACTTGACGTACGTAGCCGGCAGCTCACCGAGCGGGCGGGCCAGTTCGGCCGGTTCGGTGAGCGTCGCGCCCGGGTGGGGCGTCGCGCCGGCGACGAGACGCGCGATCTGCTCCTCGTCCATGCCCTGGCCCTCGAACTCCGCGGCGTCCAGCGGCGGCCAGAAGCCGGCGCTCTCGGCGATCGCCCCCTCCACCATCGCCCGGCCGTCCGGCCACGCCGACACGAACGACTCACCGTCCGCCGGCACATTGGAGTCCACGAAGACCACACGGGACAGCCGGTCGCCGATCCGCTCGGCGGCCTGACCGACCGGGATGCCCGCGTAGCTGTGCCCCACGAGGACGACGTCCCGCAGGTCGCGGCCCTCGACCACCTCGACGACGTCCGTCACATGCGTCCGCTGCCCCGCCGCCGTGCCCCGCCTCTCGGCGAGACCGGAGAGCGTCACCGCGTGGGCCCCGTGACCGGTGGCCCGCAGTTCGGGAACCACCTCGTCCCACGCCCACGATCCGAGCCACGCGCCTGCCACCAGTACGAATTCAGTCATGGAGCCAACGTAGTGAAGGGGTCTGACAATCGAGCCCGCCCGCCTCGCCGCGTCTACCCTGGGTCTATGGGCGGTGACCTGGTCGGACTCTTCCTCTGCGGCGACGTGATGCTCGGCCGCGGGGTGGACCAGATCCTTCCCCACCCCGGCGACCCCGCTCTTCACGAGCGGTACGTGCATGATGCACGGTCCTATGTGGCGCTCGCCGAGGCGGTCAACGGACCCATACCGTACCGCGTGGACTACACCTATCCCTGGGGCGCCGCGCTCGACGTCCTGGACGCCGCGGCACCCGACGTCCGTGTCACGAATCTGGAGACGACGGTCACCACGAGCGACGACTTCGCCCCCGGCAAGGCGGTCCACTACCGCATGCACCCCGAGAACCTGCCGAGCCTGACCGCCGCCCGCCCCGACGTCTGCGTCCTCGCCAACAACCACGTCCTGGACCACGGCCACCAAGGGCTGAAGGACACCCTCGACGCCCTGGCGAAGCACGGCGTGTCCACGGTGGGAGCGGGCGAGGACGCCGAGGAGGCGACACGGCCCGTGGTCGTCCCCCTGCCCGGGGGAGGACGGTTCGTCGCGTACGCCCTGGGCATGGCCTCCAGCGGCATTCCGCGGGACTGGGCCGCCACCGCGCGCCGCGGCGGCGTCCACTTCGCCTCGGGGCCCACCCATACCGCCGCCACCGGCCTCCTCACACGGATCCGGGACACCCGGCGCCCCGGCGACATCGTCATGGTCTCGATCCACTGGGGTGCGAACTGGGGGTACGCGCTGTCCCGCGCCGACGTCGAGTACGCGCACGAGCTGGTCGACGCGGGTGTGGACGTGGTGCACGGCCACTCCTCGCACCACCCCCGCCCCCTGGAGGTCCACCGAGGCAAGCTGGTCCTCCACGGCTGCGGCGACCTGATCAACGACTACGAGGGCATCACGGGATACGAGCAGTACCGCGACGACCTGCGTCTCCTCTACCTCGTCTCGCTGAGACCCGAAGACGGCCGACTCCAGGAGGTACGCATGATTCCCCTGCGGGCCCGCCGCCTGCGGCTGGAGCACGCCCCCCGCCGCGACGCGCGCTGGCTCCACGACGTACTGGGCCGGACCAGCCGGCCCCACGGAACGCGGGTCGACCTCGACGAGGACGGAACCCTCGTCGCACGCCCCGCCTGACGGCGGCGGCGCGCACCCGCCCGCGCACACGCTCCGGACCAGGGAGACGAGCGGGACATGTACTTCACCGATCGCACGGACGCAGGACGGCAGCTCGCCGCACGCCTGGATCATCTCAAGGGCCACGACGTCGTGGTCCTGGGGCTTCCCCGCGGCGGGGTGCCGGTCGCCGAACAGGTCGCCGACGCACTCGGCGCGCCCTTGGACGTCTGTCTGGTACGCAAACTGGGGGTGCCGTTCCAGCCGGAGCTGGCCATGGGCGCCATCGGCGAGGGCGGAGTCAGGGTCCTCAACGACCATGTCCTGGCGGAGACCCGTGTCTCCGGCGGCGACCTGGCCGCCGTCGAGTCACGCGAGCGCGCCGTCCTCGCCAAGCGGGCCCGGCGCTACCGGGGTGACCGCCCACCGGCCCGGCTCGACGGCCGGACGGCCGTGGTCGTCGACGACGGACTGGCGACGGGCGCCACGGCGGTCGCCGCCTGCCGGGTCGTCCGTGCCCAGGGGGCCGCGCGTATCGTCCTCGCGGTGCCCGTCGCGCCGAGCGACTGGCCCGAGCGGATCGGCCGGGAGGCGGACGAGACCGTCAGCGTCCACGAACCGGCGTCCTTCTACGCGATCGGCCAGTTCTACGAGGACTTCTCCCAGACTCCGGACGAGGACGTCGTCGCCTGTCTGGAGCGCCACCACTCCGGCCACGGGGCGGACGCCCGGGACCCTGAGGTGCGCATCCCGGCCGGGGAGGTGCGGCTCGCGGGCCATCTGGTGGTGCCCGACGGCGCTCCGGGGATCGTGCTGTTCGCCCACGGCAGCGGCAGCAGCCGGCACAGCCCCCGCAACCGGGCCGTCGCGGAGAGCCTGAACCGCGCTGGTCTCGGGACGCTGCTGTTCGACCTGCTCACCGAGGAGGAGGCGGACGACCGCGGCAATGTGTTCGACACGGAGCTGCTGGCCGGCCGGCTGGCCCGGGCCGCGCACTGGCTGGTGGGCCGGCCGGGCCTCGACGGGCTGCGGATCGGCTACTTCGGCGCCAGCACCGGCGCCGCGGCCGCTCTCTGGGCCGCGGCCGACCCGCTCTCCGACGTGGCCGCCGTCGTCTCACGCGGCGGGCGCCCGGACCTCGCCGGGACGCGCCTCGCGCAGGTGCGCGCTCCGACGCTGCTGATCGTGGGGGGCCGCGACCCGCTCGTACAGGAGCTGAACGAGGCGGCCCAGGCGCGGCTCACCTGTGAGAACCGGCTCGTCGTCGTCGCCGGCGCCGGGCACCTCTTCGAGGAGCCCGGCACGCTGGAAGAGGTCGGCGGACTCGCCTCGAGCTGGTTCGCCGACCACTTCTAGGACGTCTGTCAGTACGGTCCGTTGACGTTGTCGATGGAGCCGTAGCGGTCCGCGGCGTAGTTGCAGGCGGCGGTGATGTTGGCGACCGGGTCGAACAGGTCCATGGACGTACCGGGCACGTGGTAGGCCAGGAAGGTCGGCTCGATCACCTGCAGGAGACCCTTGGACGGGGTGCCCTTGGCGGCGTTGGAGTCCCAGAGGTTGATGGCCTGGGGGTTGCCGGAGGACTCGCGCATGATGTTGCGGTGGATCCCCTCGTACGAACCGGGGATGCCGTACTTCTGGAGGACGTCGAGCGACTCGCGGATCCAGCCGTCGAGGTCGTTGGTGTAGCTCTTGGCGGCGGCCGGCGCGGCCTTTGCCGGGGCGGCCTTGGTCACGGTCTTGGTCGCGGCGGCGCCGGGAGCGGCGCTGCGCTGCTGCGAGCGGTCGGCGCGGTCCGTGCTCGTCGTACGGGCCGGGGACTTCTGCTGCTTCGTCGCGGCCGCGGGCTTCCCGCTCAGCCTGAGTTCCAGTCCCGGATGAATAAGTGACGGATTGTCACCGACGGCCTTGCGATTGGCCTTGTACAGGGCCTTCCAGCCGCCTCGAACACTCTGTTCGTGCGCGATCACGGAAAGGGAGTCGCCGCGGACGACGGTATAGATCTTGGCGGTGGAATTCCCGGCGGCGGGAATCGATTCCGCGATCTTCGCCGGGCTGCTGAAGACGGTCTTCTCGATGGGTGCGACCGCGGGTGCGGCGTTCGGCGCCGCGTGCGCGGCGGCGGTGGCCACGAGGGGGAGCGCCAATGCGGCTCCACCTGTGCTCGCGAGGGCGATACCGCGGCTGAGGGGCCGTCGCCTGGGGCGCCGGTGCTTACCGTGAGCGGACATGCAGGATTCCTCTCCGGCGCCTGCGGGGTGAGCTGTCGGGTTCGGGCTGGAGCTGCCCGGCCGCACGCGTGCGGCTTCACCCCAAGCCGCTCCGGAAAACCGGGCCGGCGAAAAAACTGGGTCCCCCGCTCCTGCCGACGGGTGAATGGCTGGTCTTTCGGACGGTGGCAGGATTCGGCGATCCGTCCGGGTCGAGGTGACCGTAGGCGAGGAATGTCGGACGGAACAAGGTGGGGCATGGAAGCGAAATCAAGAGGAAATTGAGAAATGCCTTGCCGGCGATCACGACCGCGCCGAACTGCCTTGGGGCGTAAGGGGAAGGGGGTCTCCCGTGGAGGTTGCCTCCCTCGCGCGTGATTCATGTCACCTGGGCAGTCAAAACGGTCATACGGGCAAATTCGACCGAGTTATGAAAAGGGGCGCAAGAGCATGAAAATGCCCTTGTGCCCCTTTTGGTGGGAAGTGTTGGCCTACGTCAGCCCGTGACGCTGGGGGCGCCGGTCTCGATGTGCCCGGTGTAACGGCGCGACCAGGTGCCGTCGACGTCGGCCGTGAGCGTGAAGTCGTACCAGCCGTCGCTGTACGCCACCGCGTTGAAGAAGTCCTCGCGCGAGGAGTTCGCCGGGACCGTGTACGTCCACGGCCCGTCCGTGCGGTAGGCGTTGGAGCGGATCGTGAAGGTCACGGGGCCGGCGGAGGTGTTGGTCATCCTGAGGTAGAGCGCCGTCTTCCCGGTCCCCGGCTCGGTCGCGAACCGCGCCGCCACCTCGATCGCCTTGCCCGCCTTCGACGCGTCCCCGATGAAGCGCCGCAGGAAGCGGTTGGGGCCGATCATCGAGATGTCGTACTTGCCCGACCCGGACCCGAGCCCGATGTTGAAGTAGTCCGTGGAGGTCGCGCCCGGGTCCACGGTGTACTGCCAGGCCGCGGTGTCCCGGTGCTGGTGCGGGTGGATCGTGAAGTGAGCGGCCCGCCTCGCCTCCGCGCCCTGGTTCGTCATCGAGAACCAGGCGAGGATCTTGCCCGCCGCACCGAACTCGAACCGGTCGAGGTTCCCGTTGACCTGGTACGGCACGGCGCGCGCCGGACGGGTGCCGGCCTCCTGCGCGGGCAGGGCGTTGTCCTGCGGTACCGGGTTCGGCAGGCGGCCGCAGGTGGACTGCCCGATGACCTCGGCGGTGGAGGGGAGGCCCGTGGGAACTCCGTACACCGGGCGGGCGAAGTCGAAGACGCCCGTCAGGTCGCCGGTGACCTTCCGCCGCCAGGCGCTGATGTTCGGGCAGGCGGCCGGGGTGCCGAGGGCGGCCGTCCAGGTCTCCATGAAGCGCAGGACCGAGGTGTGGTCGAAGACCTCGGAGCTGACCCAGCCGCCACGCGTCCAGGGCGACATGACGAGCATCGGGACGCGGAAGCCCAGGCCGATCGGCACGCCGTCGATGTACTCGCCCGGAGTTCCGGGCGGGGCGACCGGCGGCGGCACGTGGTCGAAGAACCCGTCGTTCTCGTCGTAGTTGAGGAACAGCACGGTCGAGTCGAAGACCTCGGGGTTCGCCGCCAGCGCGCGGTAGACCAGGTCGACGAAGTGCGCGCCGTCGCCCGGCGGGGCGTAGGGGTGCTCGGAGAAGGCTTCGCTCGCCACCACCCAGGAGACCTGCGGAAGCGTCCCGGCGACCGCGTCGGCGCGGATCGCGGCGGCGATGTCGTCCGGGGTGGAGCCCGTGACCTTCGGCACGGAGCCCATGCCGCGGTCGTACAGCGGGTCTCCGGGCCGCGCGTCGGCGAACCTCTCGAAGTAGGCGAGGCCGTTGTCTCCGTAGTTGTCCTGGGCGTTCTGGTAGACCTTCCAGCTCACACCGGCTCGCTGGAGCGCCTCGGCGTACGTCTCCCAGGTGAGCCCGGACTCCTCGCCGCCGTCCTTGCTGGAGGCGTCGATCCTGCCGCTCCAGAGGGAGGTACGGTTCGGCCCCGTGGCGCTGAGCGCCGAGCAGAAGTACGCGTCGCAGACCGTGTAGTTGTCGGCGAGGGCGTAGTGGAACGGGATGTCGCCGCGGTCGAGGTAGCCGAGGGTCCGGGTGTTGCCGACACCCGTGACCCAGTTGTCCATCCGGCCTCTGTTCCACGCCGCGTGCTGCGAGGTCCAGCTGTGCGGCAGGTCCCCGTTGCACTGTGCCAGGGTCTCCCCGTCGACACCGCCCGCCGGCGGGGTGGCGCTCAGCTTCCACGGGTACTGGCGGCCGCCCCAGTTGGGCTGGTTGAACATTCCCCAGCCGCCCGGGATGTTTCCCGCCGCCCGGTCGGCGAAGCCGCGGACGCCGCGGAGGCTGCCGAAGTAGTGGTCGAAGCTGCGGTTCTCCTGCATGAGGATCACGACGTGCTTCACGTCGGTGATGGTGCCGGTCGCGGCCGTCGCGGCGGCCGACGCCGTGCCGGCGGGCAGCGTCGCACCCGCCACGAGCCCTGCCCCGATTCCGACGAATCCCCTGCGGCTGATGGGAGTCATGCCCCGCCTCTCGTGTCACCGCGTGCCCCCTTGGCACACGGTGGACAGGATGAGGGAGGTGCGCTTAAAGGTATACATCCGTGCGGTAATTCTTTGGTGAACTTGAGAAGGGCGGCGATTCGTGGAGATTTGATTGGTCCTAGAAGGAACCAATGCGTCGGGTGACGTCGCAAGGACGGCCGCCTACGGGAGGGCGCCGGTGCCGTCCCGGCGCAGCATCAGCAGCGCCGCGTCGTCCTCCGCGTGCGGTCCGCCCGCGAGCGAGCCGAGGAGGTGGTCGGCCAGCTCCTCCAGGTCGGGCGGTCCGTCGGAGAGGGCGGCGGCGAGCCGCGAGAGCCCGAGATCGAAGTCCTCACCCGGCTTCTCGACCAGCCCGTCGGAGTAGAGCAGCAAGGTCTCGCCCGGCGCCAGCCGGGCCGTCGTGTACGGATACGAGGCGAGCCCCCACGCGGAGGGGAGACCCAGCGGCGGGCCGCCCGCGAGGCGCAGGCATTCGACGGTGCCGTCGGCGTGGCGGACCAGCGGCGGCGGATGGCCCGCGTTCGCCGCGTGCACCTCTCCCGTGGCGAGCGCGACCCGCAGATAGGCGCAGGTCGCGAAGCGGTCGGCGTCCAGGTCCGCGAGGAACGCCGACGCCTTCCTCAGGACGCTGTCGCACCCGTGGCCCTCCGCCGCGTACGCGGTCATGGCGACGCGCACCTGCCCCATGAGCGCCGCGGCCTCGATGTCGTGCCCCTGCACGTCACCGATCGCGAGCCCCAGACCGCCGTCGGGCAGCATCACGGCGTCGTACCAGTCACCGCCGACCCGAACCCCCTGCCGGGCCGTCCGGTAGCGCACCGCGATCCGGCCCCCGGGCGTCGCCGGGATCCGGCGCGGCAGCATGGCGTTCTGCAGGCCGGCGGCGATCTCCCGTGACCGGTCGAGCGCCAGCACGCGGTGAACCGCCCGGGCGACCGCCTTCGCCCAGGCCGTCATCAGGGTGTGGTCCGCGACGGTGAAGACGGACCGGTCGTCGTAGAACATGCCCAGGGCGCCGAGGGGGTGCCCGTCGTCGACCAGCGGCAGGAACGCCGCGGCCGTGGCCTCGAAGCCGTGCCGATGGCGGGCCAGTCGCGGATAGCGGTCCAGGAAGGCGTGGACCGAGGTGAAGAAGAGCGGACTGCTCGTACGTACGACGTCGTTCAACGGCCAGGAGTCCGTGAGCCGCGACTTGCGCGGGAACTCGGCCGCATCCGGGGCGAGGACGGTGCGGACCAGCTGAAGGCGCCCCTGCTCCAGCACCCCGAGCGACATCGCCTTCGCGCCGAGCGGGCGCAGACCGACCTCGTCGCCGAGGACGGCGGAGACCTCGCGCACGCTCATGGCCCGGGCCAGCGCGAGCGCCCCCTCACCCAGGGCGCGCAGCGGATCCTGGGCCTCATCGCCCGGCAGCCGCAACGCGGAGTGAGCCAGTTCCGGCGTGGCGTCCCCGACCACCCCCACGACCCGGATGCCGCCCCGGGGCTCCCTTACGACGCTGCCCCGGGCGTGCGTCCAGCGGCTGTGCCCGTCCCGGAGCAGCACGCGGAAGCACGCGCTGAACGTGTCGCGCCGGCCGGCCAGGAGATCCGCCGAGAGGCCGGAGAGCAGCGCCCAGTCCTCTGGCCGGATCCGCGGGCGCAGAACGCCGGCGCGGCCGGTGAACTCTGCCGGGAGCAGATCGAACACCGCCCCGGCGACGGCGTCCAGGGCCAGGCGCCCGGTGGCCGGATCCCACGCGAAACAGCCCACGCCGTTCGCCGTGAGGGCCTCGCCGGGTTCCAGCCTCGGACCCCTGTCGCCCATACGGGTGCCGGTCAGCGTCGGGCGCGCCGACGGGCGACGAACAGGCCGAGGACGACCCCCACGAGCAGAGTGACCGTGAGGACGATCCAGAGCGGCAGCGTGACCTCCGGGACCCACAGGCGGATCGTGACCGAGCCGGTGTTCACGGCGATGAACCAGACGGCGAGCGCCGCGAGGGCCAGGAAGCCGATGGTGCGCAGCCGCATGTCCCGGCCTTTGACGGTCACGGTCGGGGGCCGATGGGGCGCTGATTCCTTACGGGCCATACAGCCCATTATCGTACGATTCGGTCAGGCGTGCTGGCTGTCGTGGGCCCGTCGCGGCCAGGATGCCCCGGTCCGCGCCGAGGGTTAGGCTGCCTCGACGAGCGCAGAAGTCCGCCGACGGATGCATGCCGGCAGACGCCGGTCGACGCCGAGTGCGAGGCACGATGGCAGAACGTGCGGAACGAGCGGGGGAGGAAGCCTTCGAGGGGCGGAAAGGCCCCGAGGGGCGTGAGGCCATCGCCGTCTTCGACGAGACCGGCGTGGTCGTCGTCTGGGCCCCCGCCGCCGAACGCCTCCTCGGCGTCGACCGCGCCGGCATCCTGGGCCGCCCCGTGACCGAACTCCTCACGCGCATCGACGTCGAGAGGCTGACCGAGGGCGTCAC
Source organism: Streptomyces sp. NPDC057271 (assembly GCF_042668715.1). NCBI lineage: Bacteria > Bacillati > Actinomycetota > Actinomycetes > Kitasatosporales > Streptomycetaceae > Streptomyces > Streptomyces sp. NPDC057271. The sequence goes on along the minus strand of NZ_JBHUYJ010000049.1, from coordinate 8,029 downwards.
GGTCGGGCCCGTGGGGGAGGGCGATCCTCCCGGCCGCTGGGGTCTGTGGCCCGCCGGTCCGCTCCCCGGGGGAATCCGCTCCGGAGTCCTCGACGCCGTCTTCACCCAGTCGCCGGTCGGCCTGCACGTGCTCGACACCGATCTGCGCGTCCTCCATATCAACTCGGCGGCCGCCGGAGCGCGTGGGATCTCCGCGCGGGAGATCGTCGGCCGGCCGTTCTCCGAGGTCTACTCCCGCTTCGGCGCCGGACTGCTGGAGGGAGCCCTCCGCGAGGTGCTGGCCTCGGGTACGCCCCTCTTCGACCGGCGGGTCACGGGCTACCCCCCTGACGATCCCGCGCGCGAGCACATCTTCTCCGTCTCCGTCTTCCGGCTGGAGGACGACCTCGGCCGCCCCCTCGGCCTCGTCGCCTCCTCGGTCGACGTCACCTCGCGCGAGCGGGCACACGGCCGCCTGGCCGTGCTGCACCGCGTCCACGCGCGGATGGGGCTCCGCCTGGACGCCGTGCAGTGCGCCCGGGAACTCGTCCGGGCCGTCGTGCCCACCGTCGCCGACGTCGCCACCGTCGCCCTCACCGCCTCGGAGCTGCACGGCTTCGACACGGACGCGACCTCGTCGGTCGACACCACGCCGCGCTGCGTGGCCGCGTGGCCCCCCGAGGCCGGCGACGTGGCGGAAGCGGGCGTCGCTCTGGACTTGCCCGACGGTGGCGTGCGCGGATCCGCCCCGTACGTCGAGGAGTCGGACACGGCCGGTCCCACCCTTGTCGTGCCCCTCACCGTGCGCGGCGTCCTGCTCGGTGTCGCCCGCTTCTCCCGCCCGCGCAGGCCCGACCCCTTCGAGGACGACGATCTGCGCCTCGCGGCGGACCTCGCCGCCCACACCGCCGTCTGTGTCGACAACGCCCGGCGCTACGAACACGACCACGCGGTGGCGCTCGCCCTGAAGGGGAACCTCGTCCGGCCCGGCCGCACCGGCCGGAGCGCGATGGAGACCGCACACCGCTACCTCCCCACAGGCCTCGGCACCGGCGCCTGGCTCGACGTCATCCCGCTGTCCGGCAACCGCGTCGCCCTGGCCATCGGTCATATCGCGGGCGTCGGCCCGGACGCCATGGCCGCCATGGTCCAACTCAGGGCGGTCGTGAAGGTGTTGTCCACCCTCGACCTCGACCCGCACGACCTGCTCGCACGACTGGACGACACCACCCGCCGTCTCGGCAAGGAACGAGTGACCGCCGGTACGGGCGGGCCGCTGACGGCCCAGTGCGTGTACGCCGTGCACGATCCGGTCAAGGAGACCTGCGTGATCGCCCGCGCCGGCAACCAGACCGTCCTCGCCGGCCACCCCGACGGAAGCTGGCGGAGCGACCTCCTGGAGGAGACCTCCGCGCTCGGCGGGGAGGGGCCGCCGTTCGCCGCCGACGAGATCCCGGCGCCACCCGGCAGCACCCTCGTCCTGCTGTCCGGCCGGGCCGACTCCGACGACCCGGAGCTGGCCGCGCTGCGCGCGCGGCTGGCCGACGCGGTCCCACCCCGTACGCTCAGCGCCTCGGACCTCCACGACCTCCCCCTCGACCAGGCGGCCGTCCTCGTCGCCCGTACCCGGGCCCTCGACGCGGCCGACATCGCCTGCTGGGAGATCCCCCCGGCACTGACCGCCGTCTCCGACGCCCGGCACAGGGCCGTCCGCCTGATCGAGGAGTGGGGCCTGACGGAGACGGCCTTCGCCGTCGAACTCATCGTCAGCGAGCTCGTGACCAACGCGATCCGGCACGGCGTCCCACCGATCCGGCTCCGGATCGTCCGCAACCCCGCGGATCACACCGTGACCTGTGAGGTCTCCGACGCGGGAACCGCCGCCCCGCACCTGCGCCGAGCCCGGGCGGCCGACGAGGGCGGACGCGGCATCTTCATCTCCGGGGAGCTGTCGGACCGCTGGGGCGTGCGCTGGTCGGACGAGGGCAAGACGGTCTGGACCGAGACCTCGTACATGCCCTGAGCCCCGCCGGACCGGTCGCGGCCGGACGTCCTCGCCGCGATCGCCCGCGACCGGACCCCCCGCCCCGATCAGCGTCCGTCGCCCGGCCTGCCGACCGCCGTGACGGCCCGAGCCCGACGGCCGGTCCCGGCCCGCGCGCCCGGGGCGCCGTCGCCCCGCGCGTCCCGGTCGGCGTCGTCCCGCGCCCACAGCGAGCGCACATGGCTGAGATGGCGGACCATGCACTCCTCCGCGCCCTTCGCGTCCTCCGCCAGCATCAGGTCGAGCAGCTCCAGGTGCTCCTCGGCGGACGGCAGCAGCTCACCGCGCTCGTCCAGCGCCGTCAGCCCGTAGAGCCGGGAACGCTTGCGCAGGTCGCCGACCGTCTCCACCAGGCGCGCGTTGCCCGACAGGCCGAGCAGGGTGAGATGGAAACGGCGGTCCGACTCCAGATAGCCGATGAGGTCATGGGCACGAGCCGCCGCCACGATCTCCTCGGCGATCGGACGGAGCGCCCGCAGCTCCTCGCGGTCCGCCGTGAGCGTCACCCGGCCCACGGTCGGCACCTCGATCAGCAGACGGATGTCCGTGTACTGGTCGAGGTCGCGCTCGTCGACCTCCGTGACGCGGAAGCCCTTGTTGCGTACCGGTTCGACCAGGCCCTCACGGGCGAGGTCGAGCATCGCCTCGCGCACCGGCGTCGCGGAGATGCCGAAGTCCTCGGCCAGGCCCGGGGCCGAGTACACCGCGCCCGGTTTCAGCTCGCCGGAGATCAGCGCCGCCCGCAGAGCGTGAGCCACCTGGTCGCGCAGCCGCTCCCTCGTGGTGATCAGCCGGCTCTGCTTCAGATGCCCCATGTGCCGTTCTCCGATGTCCATGTGACGCGCCGCCCGGCAGCCGGGCGTGACGCCGCGTCCTCGTACGATTTCACACCGGGAAGCGTCTCGGGAACGGGTCGTCGGGGTCGGGGAAGGCGTCCGGTCCGGCGGGGACGGACACGACGGTCAGGGCCGGCCTTCTCGCTCCGGAAGCTCCAGGGGTCCGGTCGCCGGCCCCTGCAGCACGTGGCCGTCGGACGCCGCGAAGCGGGAGCCGTGGCAGGGGCACTCCCAGGTGTCCTCCAGCTCGTTGAAGCCGAGTTCGCAGCCCATGTGGGTACAGCGCGGGGGACGGGCGACGAGGTAGTGGCGGGCCACCGAGGCCTGCGCCCTGACGACATCGGGGTACTCCCTCAGCGGCAGTGTGCGGCGCGGGTCGAACAGCTCGGTCCAGTCCGGACGCGGCCCCCCGGTGACATGGGCGGCGAGCAGCCGGCCCGCCATCACCCCGTTGCTCATCCCCCAGCCGCCGAACCCCGTGGCCACGAAGACGTGCTGCGTGTCAGGGTGCTCGTGGCCGACGTACGGGAGGTGGTCCACCGACCGTACGTCCTGCGCGGCCCACCGGTACACCGCCCGCGCCTCGCCGAACCCCGGGAAGATCCGGCGCGCCCAGCCCGTGAGCCGTTCGAGACGCTCGCCGGTGTGACCCGTACCTGGCTCGAAGGCCTCGCCGGTGACGATCAGCAGCCGGTGGCCGTCGTCGTACGGCGCGGTGCGCACCGAGCGGGTGCGGTCCTCCGGCGTGAGATACATGCCGTGCGGAGCCTGGGCCGTCGGCACCGGGGCCGCCACCACGATCTCGCGCCGCACCGTCAGCCTCGTCAGCAGCGAGCTGTGCACGGTCAGCGGGAAATGGGTCGCGACGACGACGTCCCGCGCGTGGACCGTGTGACCGGCCTCGGTCGTGATCCGGCAGTCCGCGTGCTCCCGCAGTCCGGTGACCCGTGTGTGCTCGTGGACCCTGCCGCCGCGGGCGACGAGATCCTCCGCGAGACCGAGCAGGAAACGGCGGGGGTGGAAGAGGAACTGGTCGTCGAGGCGTACCGCAGCGGCCACCGGGAAGGGCAGTTCGGTCTCCGTCACGTACGCCGTGTCCAGACCCGCCTCCAGGGCGGCGGCCGCCTCGGAGCGGATCTCGTCGGCCCGCCGGGCGTCGGTGACGTACGTGTAGGCGGGGGCCCGCTCCAGCTCGGCGTCGACGCCCGTCTCCTCGCAGAGGCGGACGACGTGCTCCAGGGCCTCCTGCTGGGCGCGGGCGTACCGGGCGGCGGCGAGGATGCCGTGGGTGTCGCGGATCCGGGCATAGGTGAGGCCGTGCAGGGCGGTCAGCTTCCCCGTGGTGTGGCCGGTGACGCCGCCGCCGACGCGGTCGGCCTCCAGGAGCACGACCTCGCGCCCGGCGCGGACGAGTTCGTGCGCGGTGCAGACGCCCGCGATGCCGCCGCCGACGACGACGACGTCGGCCGTGAGGTCCTCGGCGAGGGCCGGACGGTCGGGACGGGCGGTGCCACGCATCCAGTACGACATGCCGAAACTCGCGTCCGCCGGCATCACGCGCTCCTTCGGGCCGGGGCGGGGACCGTCGGCCCGCGTCTGCCCGCCAGGCGCCGGATCACGCGCGGCCTGGAGCTGCGGCCGGGGGCTACGACTACGACCAGGCTACGGCGTCGGGGCGAGGCGCTCGACCGCGACGAGCGCCGCGTCGTCGCCGAGATGGCCGCCCGCGTACGAGCGGAGGTCGTCCCGCAGGCGGCCGAGCAGAGTCGGCGGGTCGTCCCCGACCCAGGCCGCGAGCCGCTCCGCCAGGGGGTAGAAGGCGCGCGAGTGGTCGCGGGCCTCGACGACCCCGTCGGTGTAGAGCAGGAGCACGTCGCCGACGTCGAAGGGGAAGGTCTCCACGGTGACGTCGGGGGAGCACACGTCCGCGAGCCCCAGGGGCGGGCTCGCGTCGGGGGTGTCGAGCGAGACGACCCGCCCCTGCCGCAACAGCAGTGGCGGCGGGTGCCCGCAGTTCACGAGGCGTAGCACCGGCTCCCGATCGGGGACGTCGAGGACCAGCGCGGTGACGAAGGCCTCGTCGGCGTCGTCGGCAGGCTCGTCGGCACCGGACCCAGGCTCCACCACGGCCGTCGGCTCCTCCGCCGATCGAACGCTCGCCTCCAGATGCCCGATCAGTGCGGGCAGCTCCGTCTCCCGCCGGGCCGTGACCCGGAACGCGCCCAGGACGAGCGAGGCCTCGCTGATCGCGTCGAGCCCCTTGCCCCGGGCGTCCCCGATCAGCAGCCGCGTGCCCGTGGGCGTCCGGGCGGCCGCGTAGAGGTCGCCGCCCATCTGCGCCTCCTCCTCGGCCGCGAGGTAGACGGACGCGATGTGGAGGGGGCCGGCGCGGTGGGGCAGCGGGCGCAGGACCACGCTCTGCGCGGCCTGGGCGATCGAGCGCAGCCGCGACACCCGGATCTCGTCGCGTTCGCGCAGGTAGGCGAAGAAGGTGACGATGACCGAGATCAGGATCAGTGCCACGATCTGGTACGTGTGATTGAGGTCCGTCAGGCTCGTCCGCACGATCGCCACCACCGCCTGCGCGAGGATCGCGACAGCGCCCACGAACGCCGTCATGCGCGGCCCCGCGAACGAGGCCGTCACGGCCGGCGCGGCGATCAGGAACGGTCCCAGATGGACCTCGGGCGGAGCCAGGATGTCCACCACGGTGACGACCGCGATCAGTGCGAACGACGCCGTGAGCAGCAGCCGGCCGCCGCGCCGGGAGAGGCGGGGTGTGGCGTCGCGCCGACGGGCATCCATGTGAAAGGCATACCTCAGGCGATGGGGCATGTCCTGTTGCGGAGGCTCCCGGAGCGGCGGGCGGTGTGCGACGGGCCGTCGGAGCGCGGCCGGCCAAGACGCGTCCGGCCGGAACGCTCGGCCCGGCCGCGGCCGTGCGCGCCGTGCGCCACGAGTCGGACCCGCCCCCGCCCGCCCGACGCCCGCCCGCCCGACGCCCGCCCGCCCGACGCCCGTCACCGGCCCGGTCGGTCGGCTCGGCCGACTCGGCCCGGTGGGTCGGCTCGGCCCGGTCGGTCAGGCCCGGCCCGGTCGGTCAGGCCCGGCCCGGTCGGTCAGGCTCGGCCCGGTGGGTCGGCTCGGCCAGCTCGGCCCGGTGGGTCGGCTCGGCCCGGTGGGTCGGCTCGGCTCGGTCGGTCAGGCCCGGCGCACCGTCGCGTAGTCGCCGAGGGTGCGGACGGCCCGCCAGCCTTGGCCCTCCGCCTTGGAGACGTCCAGGACGACCCGGTGCGCGAGCTGATCCACGGCATACCGGGTCAACAGCGGCTCGACGTCCGGACGAAGGCGCGCCACGGCCTCGGCCGCCGTCGCCGCTCCGCGGGCCAGCGGCAGAGGCAGGTGATGGATCCGGGCGCGTACGCCATGGGCCCGCAGGACCGTCCCGATCGCCTCGTCGCGGCGGTACGGCACGGGGTCGGCGATGTTGTACGCGCCCGGGTGCCAGTCGCCGGCGCTCAGGGACGCGTCGGCCAGGTTCTCGACGGCCGTCAGGCTCAGGACCACGTCGGGACCGGGCAGCAGGACCCGGCCGCCCCGCACCCGTGCGAGGAGGCGTGGCACGAGGTGCGGGTCGCCGGGGCCGTAGACCGCGCGCGGACGGAGGACCACCGCCCCGGCGGCCAGGGCGAGGGCCTCGCCCGCCGCCTTCGTCCGGCCGTAGGCGTTCAGTTGCCCGCGCACGGGATGGTCCTCGGTGATCCGGTCCCGGCCCGGGCCCGGCTCGTACACGCTGGCACTGCTCACCCAGACCACCGGGCGTCCCGCTGCCGCTTCCATGAGCCGGGCTGTGCCGTCGACGTTCACGGCCCGCATCGTCGCCTCGGCCGGCGTACCGGGCACGGGGTCGCCGACCGCCGCCGCGCAGTGCACGACGAGGTCCGCCCCGCCGAGGTCCGGCGGCCCGGCCTCGGCGTCCCACGGGACGTGCCGGCCGACCGGCCCGGGCCGGCGCCCCACGCAGAGGACGTCGGCACCCCGCTCGGAGGCAAGGGTGGCGACATGGGAGCCGCAGAAGCCGCTCGCTCCGGTGACGGCGATCGTGATCATGCGGGGTTCTCCGTGAGGGCGCGGGCGGCGGTGGTCGCGCGGACGGTCAGCCGACGCCAGCCGGGCAGGGCGGCGCGCCGGTCCACACGGGCGTCGACGACGGTCGGACGGTACGGGGCGAGGGCGGCAAGGACGTCGTCGAGCTGCGCCAGGGCGAGCCGTGCGCCGGGACAGGCGTGCGGACCGGCACCGAAGACGAGCCGCGCGACGGCGGGCGGGGCGGGCCGGAGCGCGTCCGGCGGTTCGCGGTCGGCTCCCACGGCATGCCGCGCCACCAGCACGAGCCGGTCCCCGGCCTTCACCGGGCACCCGTCGAGCACGGCGTCGGCGGCCGCCACGCGCGGCAGCAGCGGGGACGGCGCGGTGACGCGCAGCAACTCCTCGACGAGCGAGGGCCGCAGCAGGTCGTCGGCCGCCTGCTCCCACAGACCGCCGTCGGAACACCAGGCGACCGCGCGCGGCACCGCGGCGACGGTGGTGTTGACGGCCGCGACGGCGATCATGGCGCGCAGCGCGTGCGGTGTCGTCGCTTCCCC
>NZ_JBHUYJ010000049.1:0-514 GCF_042668715.1 Streptomyces sp. NPDC057271 | reverse complement strand
TGATCCCCTCCAGCCGTCCCGACCCCCCCCCCGCTGTGAGGGAGAGCCCGGGTGGAGGGGGATGGGGGGGGTGGTCGCGGACGGCGGCCGCCGCGGCCTCCGCCGCCGCTTCGGCGAGGGCCGAGGCCTCGGCGCGGGACTCCAGAAGGGCCCGGACGGTCGCACCGGCGAGCTCCCGGGCCATCGGGACGAGGTCGACGGGATGCCCGGCCGCGAGCGGGGCGAGGCGACGGGCGAGCACGGCCCGCCACACGGGCCGCAACCGCTCCACACCGGCGGCGCCCAGGCCCCCGGCGACGGCGCGCCGGGTGTCGCGGTGGTCGCCCCCTTCCTGGTCGAACAGGGTTCCCCCGCCGGAGAGTTCGCGCGCGGCGCCCCCGGTGGTGCCCGCCGCCGCACGGTCCAGCGGGATCCGGGTGAGGGCCTCGCGGTACGGCTCCGTACCGCTCACCACCACCGCCCGCCCGAGCCGCACCACAGCCCGCCTGCGGACCGACCCGAGCAGGGCGAACAG
>NZ_JBHUYJ010000048.1:53866-56812 GCF_042668715.1 Streptomyces sp. NPDC057271 | reverse complement strand
GCGGCGAGCCTCTCTCCCCCCCCCCCCTCACCCTTTCCACTCCCCAGAGCAGGAGCCCCCCCCCCCCTTGCCCGCCCTCCCCACCCCCCCCCCGTCCGACGGCTGGCCGCACCCCGTTCGGAGCCGCCCCGTGAACCGCCGCCGTACCGCCCCCGCCCTCCTCGTCCTCGCCGCCCTGGCCGCCCTCACGGGCTGCGCCGGCGGCGGCGAGACCGTGGCGCACCCGCCCGCGCGGGTGACCGCGACCAGCACGCCCGCCCCGACGGCGTCCGTCGCACCGCTGCCGCGCTCGGAGCCGGTCCGGGTCCGGGTGCCGGCCGCCGGCGTCGACACCGGGCCCACCGGGCCCGTCCTGCGCCTCGGCCTGGCGAAGGACGGCACGGTCGAGGTCCCGTCCGAGGCGGACGCGGAGCGCATCGGCTGGTACGACAAGGGCGTGACGCCCGGCGAGACCGGCCCCGCCGTCCTGATCGGCCACTTCGACACCGCCCGGGGGCCCGCCGTACTCAAGAACGTCGCCAAGGTCCGCGTCGGCGACGAGATCACCGTCGCCCGCGCCGACGGCACCGAGGCCGTCTTCCGCGTCCGCGAGCTGGAGCAGGTCGACAAGAAGGCGTTTCCGACGCGGAAGGTCTACGGCGACACCCAGCGGCCCGAACTGCGGCTGATCACCTGCGGCGGCGAGCTGGTCGACGGCCACCGCCCCGACAACATCATTCTCTACGCCGATCTGGTCACCCGAGCCGCCTGAGCCCGGCGGCGGGGGCTGAGGCAGAATCGGCTCCATGACGAGCTCCCAGCCGCCCGCCGAGCCGGCCTACGCCGACCGTGTCTTCCGTTCGCCCCTCGGGATCGCGGGCGGTGTCCTGCTGCTCGGCCTGACGGTGTGGTTCTGCGTCGACGCGATGGTCAGGGGCGCGGGGCGCACCCCGTGGCTGGCGCTCGCGAGCCTGCTGCTCGTGGTGCCGCTCGTCGTGGCGTTCACGATCCGCCCCGCGGTGTACGCCAACGAGGACCGGCTGCGGATCCGTAACCCCTTCCGGTACATCACGCTGCCCTGGGCCTCGGTTGCGGACGTCCGGGCCGGATACTCCAGCGAGGCGTTCACCCAGGACGGCGGCAGGTACCAGCTGTGGGCCGTGCCCGTCTCGCTGCGGCAGCGCAAGCGCGCCGCCCGGCAGCAGGCGCGGGCCGCGCACGACGGTCCGCACGGCCGCGCGGCGGCCGGCGCGCGCGGGGGCGACGCGGGGCGGCTGGCCCCCGCCGACCGGACGATCGCCGACCTGCGGGAGCTCGCGGAGCGGTGCGCGGGCCGTCCTGAGGCGCAGGGGGAGCCGCGCGTGCGCTGGGCGTACGAGATCATCGCGCCGACGGCGGCGGGGCTCGTCCTGCTCGTCATCCTGCTCGCCACCGGCTGACCCCGGAGCCGGTACGCGCGCGGCACTCACGGCGCGCCCGCCCACAGCCGCTACGCGCGGCACCCACGGCGCACCTGCCCACAGCCGGTACGCGCGGCACTCACGGCGCGCCCGCCCACACGAGCAGCATGTACGCGCCGAGCCACGCCGAGGAGAGCGCCGCCGCGCCGAGCACCAGGGCGGCGACGTGGCGGCGGGCGCGGCCGACCGCCAGGGCGAGCGGGAGCAGCAGCGGGAAACCGGGCAGCAGGAACCGGGCGCGGGGGAAGTACACACCCCCGCTGCCCAGGACCACGAGGAGCAGAACTCCCGTGAAGACCAGCAGCGGCAGCGGCTGCCGGTCGGCGACGCAGAGCGGGAACAGCGCGGCGGCGGCGATCAGCACCAGCGAGACCACGACCAGGAAGAGCTGCGGGTCCTGGGCGTAGACGAGATGCCTGCGCAGTTGACGCAGCGTCGACGATCCGCCGTCCCAGGTGTTGCTCCAGGCCTTCTGCACCGCGAAGTAGCCGTCCCAGCGCCCCAGCCGGAGCCCCACCCAGCCGACGTAGCCCAGCCAGCCCAGCGGAGCGACGAGGGCGGCGACGAGCGCCGGCCGGCTGCCGCGCCGCGCGGCCGACAGCCCGGCCACCGTCACCGCCGCGGCGACCGCGACCCCCGTCGGCCGGGTCAGGCCCGCCGCGACGGAGAGCCCCGCCGCCCAGGCCCAGCGCCCGTCCAGGGCCGCGTACAGCGCCCAGGCGGCCAGCGCCGTGAACAGCGACTCCGTGTACCCCATCCACTGCACGACGGCGACCGGCAGCGCGCCCCACAGGACCGCGAGGACCGTGCCCGCCCGGCGGCCGTACAGCCGGTCGCCGACCGCGAAGATCCCCCAGGCGGCGGCCAGCGAGCAGAGCACGGCGAGAACCAGGCCGACGGATGCACGGGAGCCGGGGGTGACCGCCGCCACCGCCCTGATCAGGGCCGGGTAGAGCGGGAAGAAGGCCATCGTGCGGTGGCCCGGGGGATCCCCCGGCCCCGGGTCGTAGCCGTGGTCCGCGATCCCGAGGTACCAGCGCGAGTCCCAGGACGTCGCCAGCGCCGGCCAGATTCCGTGCCCCCGCATGTGCACCCAGCGGCCCAGGACGAGCAGCCCCAGGAGCCGTACGGCCAGATAACCGAGGAGCGCGGGAGCGGCGTGCCGCAGTGTGCCGCGCATCCGCTCCGGCAGGCCCCCGCCGGGCGGGGCCGGAGGCTTCCGGGAGGCGGGGACGGTCGGTCGGACGGTCAGGACCGGGGGCACGTGGGCGGCTCCAGGGAGGCTCGGCGGGGACACCGGGTCACCCTGGCCGCAGCCACCTGACGGCGGGACGCGCGTTGGGCCGACCACCGTACCGATTTCACCCGTACGGGAGGGGCGGGGGGAACGCGGCGAGGCCCGTACGGAGCGGTCTCCGCCCCGGACCCCCCCCCGCCACCCCCCCCCCCCGTGCATTGGCGAACCCCGGGGGTGGTTGCAACCCCCTGTCCTCGACAAACCCCAGAC
>NZ_JBHUYJ010000048.1:0-53856 GCF_042668715.1 Streptomyces sp. NPDC057271 | reverse complement strand
GGGGGGAACGCGGCGAGGCCCGTACGGAGCGGTCTCCGTAGGGGCCCCACGCCGGCCGCTCACCACCTCGGGCCGTTGACGACCTCGGGCGGTGTTGACGACCTCGGGCCGTCGACGACCTCGGGCCGTTAAAGGCCGGCCGCCTCCGACAGGTCGCGCTTGATCGCGGCGAGGATCTCGGCGCCCGTCGCGCGCGCCGTCGCCAGCTCGCTCGCGTCGGCGACCGGGACCACGACCTCCAGGTAGCACTTGAGCTTGGGCTCGGTGCCGGACGGGCGGACGATCACCCGGGCCTTGTAGTCGCCCTCCAGGTAGTACCGCAGTCCGTCCGTCGGGGGCAGCTGCTCCGTGCCCTTCGTCAGGTCCTCGGCCGTGGTGACCGTCAGTCCCGCGAGGTGGACCGGCGGCCGCGAGCGCAGCGCGCTCATCGCGTTCGCGATGATGCTCAGGTCCTCGACCCGCACCGACAGCTGGTCCGTGGCGTGCAGCCCGTGGGCCACCGCCAGGTCGTCCAGCAGATCGGTCAGCGTGCGGTCCTGCTCCTTGAGCTCCGAGGCCAGCTCGGCGACGAGCAGCGCCGCCGTGATGCCGTCCTTGTCACGGACGCCCTCGGGGTCGACGCAGTAGCCCAGCGCCTCCTCGTAGCCGTATCGCAGGCCCTCCACGCGGGCGATCCACTTGAAGCCGGTCAGCGTCTCCTCGTAGCCGACGCCCGCCGCCTCGGCGATCCGGCCGAGCAGCGAGGACGACACGATCGACTCGGCGAAGACGCTCTTCTTCCCGTTGCGCGAGACGCCCTTGTGCACCAGGTGCGCCGCGAGCAGCGCGCCCACCTCGTCGCCGCGCAGCATCCGCCAGCCGCCCTGGACCGTCGGGTCCGGCACGGCCACGGCGCAGCGGTCGGCGTCCGGGTCGTTGGCGATGACGATGTCGGGCTCCACGGCGCGGGCCGCCTCCAAGGCGAGGTCCATCGCGCCCGGCTCCTCCGGGTTGGGGAAGGCGACCGTCGGGAACGCCGGGTCCGGCTCGGCCTGCTCGGCGACGAGCACGGGCGGCGGGAAGCCGGCGCGGGCGAAGGCGGCCGTGACGACGTCCTTGCCGACGCCGTGCATCGCGGTGTAGACGGTGCGGACGCCCCGCGGGGAGCCCGGGGTCAGGACGGCGTCCGTACGGGCCAGGTAGGCCTCGAGGACCTCGTCGCCGAGGGTCTCCCAGCCGTCGGTCGCACGAGGGACGTCGGCGAGCGAGCGCACCGCGTCGATCTCGGCGGCGATCTCGGCGTCGGCGGGCGGCACGATCTGCGAGCCGTCGCCGAGGTAGACCTTGTAGCCGTTGTCACGCGGCGGGTTGTGGCTCGCGGTGACCTCGACACCGGCGACGGCGCCCAGATGCCTTATGGCGTATGCCAGGACGGGAGTCGGCAGCGGGCGGGGGAGCAGGGCCGCGCGCAGACCGGCACCGGTCATCACGGCGGCGGTGTCGCGCGCGAAGTCGGCCGACTTGTAGCGGGCGTCGTAGCCGATGACGACGAGCCCTCCGGCGTGGCCCTTCGCCTTCAGGTACGCGGCGAGACCGGCGGCGGCCCTGATGACGACCGAACGGTTCATCCGCATCGGACCGGCGCCCAGCTCGCCGCGGAGACCCGCGGTGCCGAACTGGAGCGTGCCGCTGAACCGGGCGGCGAGCCCGTCGGTCCCACCGGCCTCGATGAGCTTGGCCAGCTCGTCGCGGGTCTCCGGGTCGGGGTCCTCCGCGAGCCATGCCTGGGCTCGGGCGAGGAGGTCGTCCTGCGTCACGGTGTGCCTTTCGGGGGTACGGGAGGGATGGGCGCGGGCTCGGGCGCGGCGGCGGCGGGGGTCGGGAGCGAGGGTCGGGCGCGGGCGGGTGGGCGCGGGCGGGTGGGCGCGGGTGGGCCGCTGCGCGGAGCCTTTCCCCGCCCCGCCCCTTCCCGAACGGGGGCAGGCCCCCGGGCCCCCGTCGGGGTGCCCGGCGTTGCCCGGCATGCCCGCAGGGCGCAGGACCGCGGCCGCGGTCTCGAGACGCCGGACGGGCTGGACTCCGCCCGCAGGGCGCGGTCCAGCCCCGGCGCCGTCAGATGCGGTCGAGGACCCGCGTCAGGAGCTCGCCCATCCGGGCGGCCGAGTCGCGGCCCGCCTGGAGGACCTCTTCGTGGTTCAGCGGCTCACCCGACAGGCCCGCCGCCAGATTGGTGACGAGGGAGATGCCCAGGACCTCGGCGCCCGCCTCGCGGGCCGCGATGGCCTCAAGGACGGTGGACATGCCGACCAGGTCGCCGCCCATGACGCGGACCATGTTGATCTCGGCCGGGGTCTCGTAGTGCGGCCCGGGGAACTGCACGTAGACGCCCTCTTCGAGGGTCTCGTCGACCTCCTTGCACAGGGCGCGCAGCCGCGGCGAGTACAGGTCGGTGAGGTCCACGAAGTTGGCGCCGACGATCGGGGAGGCGGCCGTCAGGTTGAGGTGGTCGCTGATCAGGACCGGCTGGCCGGGGCGCATGCCCTCACGCAGACCGCCGCAGCCGTTGGTCAGGACGACGGTCTTGCAGCCGGCGGCGACGGCGGTGCGCACCCCGTGGGCGACGGAGGCGACGCCCCGGCCCTCGTAGAAGTGTGTGCGGCCCAGGAAGACCAGGACGTGCTTGGCGCCGATCTTGTACGAGCGGACCTTGCCGCCGTGTCCCTCGACGGCCGGCGGCGGGAAGCCGGGCAGCTCGGTCACGGGGAACTCGGCCTCCGGAGCGCCGAGCGCGTCGACGGCCGGCGCCCAGCCGGAGCCCATGACGAGCGCCACGTCGTGGTTCTCGATTCCGGTCAGCTCGCGAAGTCGCGCGGCTGCGGCCTCGGCGGCCTCGTACGGGGTGGCAGTTGCGTTCACTGACTCTCTCGCCTCGGGGAGGGGGGTCCGAGGGGAGCCCCGGACGGATTTCGTACCCGCAGAAGCGTAGCCCGAGAATTCCTACGCGCGTAGATGACAGTGCGGACGGACATGCGATCGTTGTCTTGTCGTTTCCGACAAACGGCGCCCCGGCCCCGGGCCTCCCGGGTCTCACGGTCGGTCCGGGCGCGTCGGCGACGCGTCAGCACGGACGCTTGCGCAGCTCCATCACGTAGTCGTGGGGGGCGCCCGCGGACTCCGCCGCGTCGGCGACCTCGCCCAGGTAGCGGGCCGAGGGCAGCCCGCCCTCGTAGGCGTTCAGGACGTAGACCCAGGCGGACTCGTCGCCGTCCAGGGTGTGCACGCGCACCCGCATCCGCCGGTAGATGTCGAGGCCGACGCCCTCCCAGCGGTCCATCGACTCCTCGTCCATCGGAGCGATGTCGTACAGCGCGACGAAGACCTGGGACCGCGGGGCCTCGACGATCGTGGCCAGCGCCCCCTCCCAGCCCATCTGCTCGCCGCCGAAGGTGAGCCGCCAGCCGTTCAGCCAGCCGGTGCCGCGCAGCGGGGAGTGCGGGGCGCGGCGGGTCATGAGCCGCGCGTCGAGGTTGCCGGCGTACGCGGCGTAGAGCGACATGGGGTCGAGGGTACGGGAGGGGGGCGGGTGTCCGTGGATGTCGGTGACCGGGCAGCGGCGGGGACCGTACGGAGCCCCCGGGGAGAGACCACCGCCGGCGTACGGGACAATGGGGTACGCACTTGAAGCGTGCGGGACAATGGCGTACGCACTGCAGCCCAGCGGGGGACCCCCCGGCAGAACGAGAGCGCGAGGCGTAGATCCCAGTGACCCGGATCGTGATCATCGGCGGCGGACCCGGCGGATACGAGGCTGCCCTGGTGGGCGCCCAACTCGGCGCGGAGGTGACCGTCGTCGACTGCGACGGTCTCGGCGGCGCGTCCGTCCTGACCGACTGCGTCCCCTCCAAGACGCTCATCGCGACGGCCGAGGTGATGACCACCTTCGACTCCTCGTACGAGGAGCTGGGCATCATCGTCGCCGACGACACCCCCCACGTGGAGCAGGCCGCCCGCGTCGTGGGCGTCGACCTCGGCAAGGTCAACCGCCGGGTGAAGCGCCTCGCGCTCGCCCAGTCCCACGACATCACCGCCGCCGTCACCCGGGCCGGCGCCCGGGTGCTGCGCGGCCGTGGCCGGCTCTCCGGCCGCCAGGCGACGGACGGCTCGCGCCAGGTGATCGTGACCGCCGCCGACGGTTCCGAGGAGACGCTGACCGCCGACGCCGTGCTGATCGCGACCGGCGGCCACCCGCGGGAGCTGCCCGACGCCCAGCCCGACGGCGAGCGGATCCTCAACTGGACCCAGGTCTACGACCTCAAGGAGCTCCCCGAGGAGCTCATTGTGGTCGGTTCCGGTGTCACCGGCGCCGAGTTCGCCGGCGCCTACCAGGCGCTGGGCTCGCGGGTGACCCTGGTCTCCTCCCGTGACCGCGTGCTGCCCGGCGAGGACCCGGACGCCGCCGCCGTCCTGGAGGACGTCTTCCGCCGCCGGGGCATGAACGTCATGGCCCGCTCGCGCGCCGAGTCCGCCAAGAGGGTGGGCGACCGGGTCGAGGTCACCCTCTCCGACGGCCGGGTCATCTCCGGCACCCACTGCCTGATGGCCGTCGGCGCCATCCCGAACTCGGCCGGAATGGGTCTGGAGGAGGCCGGGGTCCGGCTGAAGGACTCCGGGCACATCTGGACCGACAAGGTCTCCCGCACCTCCGCCCCCGGTGTCTACGCGGCCGGTGACGTCACCGGCGTCTTCGCGCTCGCCTCGGTGGCGGCCATGCAGGGCCGGATCGCGATGTACCACTTCCTCGGCGACGCGGTGACCCCGCTGAACCTGAAGACGGTCTCCTCGAACGTCTTCACCGACCCGGAGATCGCCACCGTCGGCTACACGCAGGCCGACGTGGACGCGGGCAAGATCGACGCCCGGGTCGTGAAGCTTCCGCTGCTGCGCAACCCGCGCGCGAAGATGCAGGGCATCCGGGACGGCTTCGTCAAGATCTTCTGCCGCCCGGGCACCGGGATCGTGGTCGGCGGCTGTGTCGTCGCCCCCCGGGCCAGCGAGCTGATCCACCCCATCTCGATCGCGGTCGACAACAATCTGACGGTCGAACAGATCGCAAACGCTTTCACCGTGTACCCCTCCCTGTCGGGCTCGATCGCGGAAGTGGCACGGCAGTTGCACACCCGAAAGGCGACGGGCGAGGGCTGACCCGCCCTCCCGCCTGGGGCGATCTGGACAACCCCCGGCAAGGCGGGGCATGGAACGATCAACGAGGGGGCCTCCCATACCACTTGGAGGTCCCGTCTGTGCGTATCTTCTGCAATTCGGCGCATAGTGCTGAAAAGTTCCGGCCGGTCAGGTTACTGTCAGTTTCGTGTTCGCTGCAGAACGTCGTCAGTTGATCCTCGAAATGGTGCGCGCCAACGGAGCCGTGTCGCTCCGGGAGCTCGCCCGCGTCGTCCAGACCTCAGAAGTGACCGTACGGCGAGACGTGCGGGCCCTTGAGGCAGAAGGACTCCTCGACCGCCGGCACGGCGGTGCGGTACTGCCGGGCGGTTTCACGCGAGAGTCCGGCTTCCCGCAGAAATCCCATCTCGCGACCGCGGAGAAGACGGCCATCGCCGATGTCGCCGCGAGCCTCGTCGAAGAGGGCGAGGCCATCGTCGTCGGCGCCGGGACCACCACGCAGGAGCTGGCGCGCCGGCTCGCCCGCGTGCCCGGCCTCACGGTGGTCACCAACTCCCTGCTCGTCGCCCAGGCGCTGGCCCATGCCAACCGGGTCGAGGTCGTCATGACCGGCGGCACGCTGCGTGGCTCCAACTACGCGCTGGTGGGCAGCGGGGCCGAGCAGTCCCTCCAGGGGCTGCGGGTCTCCCGGGCCTTCCTCTCCGGCAGCGGCCTGACGGCCGAGCGCGGTCTGTCCACGTCCAACATGCTCTCCGCGAGCGTGGACCGGGCGCTGGTGCAGGCGGCGGCGGAGGTCGTGGTCCTGGCCGATCACACCAAGCTCGGCACCGACACCATGTTCCAGACAGTGCCGACGGACGTGATCACCCGGCTGGTCACCGACGAGCCCCCGGCCCACGACGACCGGGCCGCGACGGAGCTCCAGGCACTGGCCGACCAGGGCGTCCAGATCGCCGTGGCGGGCGCGGGTGTGGGCGGTGACGCGGTCCCCCCGCCCGGACGCCCCCGCCGCGACGTCCCCCTCCCGGGGCAGCGGGGTCGGCTCCCGGGCGCTCAACTCCGCAGCGCGGGCGGAGCGTTGACGAGTGAGGTACTCGCCCCCGAGCGCGCGGCGCGGGTGGCCGACATGCGCAGGCGCTGAGAGGCGATCCGGTGGCCCCTCCCCCAGGGGGCCCGGGTGGGAGGGCCCGCCCTCCCGGCTCAGTGCTTCAGGCCCCGCAGGGTCAGTGCGAGCAGGCGGTCTGCCAACTCCTCGTCCTCCGGGGACTCTTCAGCGGCCAGGGCGATCGCGTTGGTGAGCTGCATCAGATCGCCGATCGACACGTCGTCCCGTACCGCGCCGGCCTCCTGGGCACGTGACAGCAAGGTCTCGCCCGCCGCGCGCAGCGGTACACCGCACTGCGCGAGGGCCGAACGCGCTTCCCGCGAGCCCGACATGGCGGTCATCAGCGCCCGAGAGAGCCCACGGTACTCACCCGCATGGGTGATCAGGGAGCGCAGCCACTCCACGAGCGCCGGGCACGGCTCCTCGGCCCCCGCCAGCTCCCGGCCCCGCTCGAGCAGCGCCGCCAGCGCGTCCTGGAACACCGCGTTGATCAGCGCCTCACGGGTGGGGAAGTGCCGGTAGAGCGTCCCGATACCGACCGCCGCCCGACGGGCGACGTCCTCCAGCGAGGCGTCCGTGCCGTGCTCGGCGAAGACGGCGCGGGCCTCGGTCAGCAGCCGCTCGTGGTTGCGGCGCGCGTCGGCACGCATGGGCCTCCCTCCGGATACGGGCGAAGGGCCCGCAGGTGGTGTGCCTGCGAGCCCTTCGTACCGTACCTGTGTCCAGGCCCTGCCACGGATGCGGTGATCAGTCCTTGATCTCGCAGATCGCTGCGCCGGACGTCACCGAGGCGCCGACCTCGGCCGACAGACCCTTGATCGTGCCGGAGCGGTGCGCGTTGAGCGGCTGCTCCATCTTCATGGCCTCCAGGACGACGATCAGATCGCCTTCCTTGACCTCCTGGCCCTCCTCCACCGCGATCTTCACGATGGTGCCCTGCATCGGGGAGGCGAGGGTGTCGCCGGAGGCCGTCGGGCCGGACTTCTTCGCGGCGCGGCGCTTCGGCTTGGCGCCGGCGGCCAGACCCGTACGGGCCAGGGACATGCCGAGCGAGGAGGGGAGGGAGACCTCGAGACGCTTGCCGCCGACCTCGACGACGATGGTCTCGCGGCCGGACTCGTCCTCCTCGGCCTCGGCACCGGCCGGGGCGAAGGGCTTGATCTCGTTGACGAACTCGGTCTCGATCCACCGGGTGTGGACCCGGAAGGGGTCCGCGGTGAACGCCGGGTCGACCACGACGGCCTGGTGGAACGGGATGGCGGTGGCCATGCCCTCGACCTTGAACTCCGCGAGCGCGCGGGCGGCGCGCTGGAGCGCCTGCTCGCGGGTGGCGCCGGTGACGATCAGCTTCGCCAGGAGCGAGTCCCAGGCGGGGCCGATGACCGAGCCGGACTCGACGCCGGCGTCCAGACGGACACCGGGGCCGGTCGGCGGGTTGAACGTCGTGACCGTGCCCGGCGCGGGGAGGAAGTTGCGGCCCGGGTCCTCGCCGTTGATACGGAACTCGAAGGAGTGACCCCTTATGGCCGGGTCGTCGTACCCCAGCTCCTCGCCGTCGGCGATGCGGAACATCTCCCGTACGAGGTCGATGCCGGTGACCTCTTCGGTGACCGGGTGCTCGACCTGGAGGCGGGTGTTGACCTCGAGGAAGGAGATCGTGCCGTCGAGGCCGACGAGGAACTCGACCGTTCCGGCGCCGACGTAGCCGGCCTCCTTCAGGATCGCCTTCGACGCGCTGTAGAGCTGCGCGTTCTGCTCCTCCGTCAGGAACGGGGCCGGGGCCTCCTCCACCAGCTTCTGGTGGCGGCGCTGGAGGGAGCAGTCACGGGTGGAGACGACGACCACGTTGCCGTGGGAGTCGGCCAGGCACTGGGTCTCGACGTGGCGCGGCTTGTCGAGGTAGCGCTCGACGAAGCACTCGCCACGGCCGAACGCGGCGACGGCCTCGCGGACGGCGGAGTCGTACAGCTCGGGGACCTCTTCGAGGGTGCGGGCCACCTTCAGACCGCGGCCGCCACCGCCGAACGCGGCCTTGATCGCGATCGGGAGTCCGTGCTCCTCGGCGAAGGCGACGACCTCGTCGGCCCCGGAGACCGGGTCGGGGGTGCCGGCGACCAGGGGGGCACCGGCGCGCTGCGCGATGTGGCGGGCGGCGACCTTGTCGCCGAGGTCGCGGATCGCCTGCGGCGGCGGGCCGATCCAGGTCAGGCCGGCGTCGAGGACGGCCTGGGCGAAGTCGGCGTTCTCGGAGAGGAAGCCGTACCCGGGGTGGATGGCGTCCGCGCCGGAGTCCTTCGCGGCCTGAAGCACCTTGGCCATGTCCAGATAGCTGGCGGCCGGGGTGTCACCGCCCAGGGCGAACGCCTCGTCGGCCGCGCGGACGTGCAACGCGTCCCGGTCCGGCTCGGCGTAGACGGCTACGCTCGCGATCCCCGCATCCCGGCATGCCCGGGCGACGCGGACAGCGATTTCGCCACGGTTGGCGATGAGCACCTTGCGCACGATGGCTCCCTCCTTGAAAACAAGCTGAGTTTAGGGACTGCCGACACGTCTTTTCGACCCGTCCCCAGTGGTGAGCTTGCCCACACGGAGCGTGATACGAGGCGTTCGGGCTCGTGAAATCCCTTGTCCTGCCACGGTACGCAGGGTTCCTCTACGGCACAGTAGCTCGCCTGTGTGGCACAGGTCTCTGTTCAAGCGATCAGTCGCTGATACGGATTCTTTGTGGAGTCCCTACGAATGGCCCAATGATTCTTTGCGGCGGCTTCGTCCGTCGCCGACCCTTGTCCACGGGTTTACCCGGCAGTAGCCTTCGCGCAGTCGTACGTACTGTCGGTAACAGCCGTATACAGGGGGTGGCCGAGTGGCCCGCAGACCGATAGCGCTCGTGACGGCGGGGGTGCTGTTCCTGGAGGCGCCGGGCATCGTCGCGCTCAACGCCGTCATGGCACGGTTCGTCGAAGCGCAGTCGATGTCCCTCGACGGCCTCGACCCGGACGCGATGGTCACCGGCACATGGGTGCTCGGGATCGTCTCGGGCGTGTTGCTCGCCCTCTGCGCCACCGTCGCGCTGCTCGCCGGCGTCCGCGACAGGCGACCCGGGCGCGCCGGCCGGGCCCTGCTCATCGGCTGCGCCGTGGTCCACGGGCTGCTCGGCGCGGTGACGGTCGGTCTGATCGGCTGGGGTGCCTTCGCTTTCATGACCGTGGTGCTCGGACTGATCGTGCTGACCCTGGTGGCGTACGGAAAGGGCGTCGACGTCCCCGAGGGGGAGCCGGCGCCCGCGTAGCGATCCCGGGGCTCAGTGCCACAGCTCTGTGATGGAGATCCCGAGCTTGCCCAGCAGGGTCCGCAGCAGGGGCAGGGACAGGCCGATCACGTTGCCCGGGTCGCCGTCGATGCCGTCGATGAACGGCGCCGAGCGGCCGTCGAGGGTGAACGCGCCCGCCACGTGCAGCGGCTCGCCGCTCGCCACGTACGCGGCGACCTCGGCGTCGGTGGGCTCGCCGAAGCGCACCACGGTGGAGGCGGTCGCCGACTCGTAGCGCTTCGCGGCCGTGTCGTACACGCAGTGACCCGTCTGGAGGATGCCCACCCGGCCCCGCATGGCCTTCCAGCGGGCGATGGCCTCCTCGGCGTCGGCGGGCTTGCCCAGGGCCTTGCCGTCGAGCTCCAGGACCGAGTCGCAGCCGATGACGAGCGCGCCGAAGACCTCGGGGCGGGCGGCCACGTGGGCGGCCTTGGCCTCGGCGAGCGCGAGGGCGAGTTCGGCGGGGGTCGGGGCGTGCACCTTGTCCTCGTCGACGCCGCTCACGATGACCTCGGGGGCCAGTCCGGCCTGCCGCAGCAGTCCGAGCCGGGCGGGGGAGGCGGAGGCGAGCACGACACGGCGGCGATCAGCAGTCATGGACGAAGCGTAGCCAGTACGGACGCCCCCGGCGCCACACGGCCCGTGACCGGTCGTCAGTGGACGTTGACGACGAACATCGCCACCACCATCGCCAGGGCCAGCAGGATCGACGCGCGGCGCAGCATGGCCTGCATGTCGCGCATCTCCTTCGGCGGCTCGTTCTCCGGGTCGGACCACAGCATGCCTCCGATCCTGCTCGCGCGAGGGCCGGGCCGCCTGAGTACCCGTACTCAGACGAACCCGTGCCGACGAACTAGGCCCGGTCGTCGAAGTGGCGCCGGTAGGGCCCTCGGCGTCCGGTGCCGTGCATCGCAAGGCGGAGGGGCGCCCGACCACTGGACGTACTCGGGTGCTCCGACAACGCGGCGAGGTGCGGTGCCGGGCGTCGCGGGCCAGGCGAGACTTCGACGACAGGGCCTAGTCACGTGGTGGTGAACACCCCGGCGTCCGCCGCCGTCAGCGCCGCCCGGACCGCTCGTTCGGCGTCGTCGGGGCCCAGCGGCTCGCGGCTGATCATGAAGCGGTAGTAGAGCGGGGCCGAGACCGCGCGCAGCAGCTCCAGCGCGTCCGTCTCCGGCGGGATCTCGCCGCGCGACGCGCCCCGCTTGACCACCGGGGCCCATTCCTCCAGCCGGGCCCGGTAGAAGCCGTTCAGCGCCTCGGCGCACTCCTCGTCGCAGGCGGCGGCCGCGATGACGGCGCGGAAGACGCCGCCCATCCGGGGGTCGGTGAGGGTCCGGGTGACGAGCGCGGCGTTGGCCCGCAGGTCCCCGGCCAGGCTTCCGGTGTCGGAGGCCGGCAGGGACTGCTCCGCCATGTCGCGCAGCAGGTCGGCGACGAGGCCGACGGGGGAGCCCCAGCGCCGGTAGACGGTCGTCTTGCCGACGCCCGCGCTCGCGGCGACGTGGTCCATGTTCAGCCCGTGGAACCCCGTGGCGGCCAAGGCGTCCTCGGTCGCTTCGAGGACGGCCCGGCGCACCTTCGCGGTACGGCCCCCGGGACGCAAGGTGCCGGGCACGGCCGGCTGGCTCTCGCTCAAACGGGTCTCCTGTTCCATTAACGTCTTCCAGTCTGCTACGGTTCGGGACATCCTAACGGAACCAGAAGCCCATTAAGGGGTCCCCTCGTGGTTGCCACCGATGTCCGGCCTCAGGCCGACACCCCGCCCGCCGCCCGGATGGACGGACGGATGCGGCTCGTCCTCCTCGTCCTCCTCGTCGCCCAGTTCATGCTGGCCGTCGACTTCTCGATCCTGAACGTCGCACTGCCCGTCATGGGCGAAGGACTCGGCTTCTCCCTGGCCGGGCTCCAGTGGATCGCCACCGCCTTCGCCCTCGCCGCGGCCGGATTCACCCTTCTCCTCGGGCGCGTCGCCGACCTCGTCGGCCGTCGCCGCCTCTTCCTCGCGGGGATGGCGCTCCTCGGGCTCTCCTCCCTCGCCGGCGGCCTCGCCACCGACCCGGCCGTCCTGATGGCCGCGCGCGTCGCCCAGGGCCTCGCCACCGCCGCCGTCACCCCCGCCGGGCTCTCCCTGCTCACCTCCTCGTTCCCGGAGGGTCCCCTGCGGGCCAAGGCGCTCGGGCTCAACGGCGCCCTGATGTCGGCCGGTTTCACCACCGGAGCGATCCTCGGCGGCGTCCTGACCGATCTGCTCTCCTGGCGCTGGGCGTTCTTCATCAACGTGCCCGTCGCCCTCGCCGTCCTCCTCGTCGCCCCCGCCGTGCTCAAGGAGAGCCGTCCCGAGGTCCGCCCCCGCCTCGACATCCCCGGCGCGATCACGGTCACCGGCGGTCTGCTCGCCCTCGTCTACGGCCTCACGACCGAGCCCCTGGCGCTCCCCGTCGGCGTCGCCCTCCTCGTCGCCTTCTGGTTCGTGGAGCGACGCGCCGCCTCGCCCCTCGTCCCCGTACGGATCCTCACCCGCCGCACCGTCGTCTGGGGCAACCTCGCCGGGCTCGTCGCCTTCGTCACCGAGACCTCGCTGGTCTTCCTGATGACGCTCTACCTCCAGGACGTCCTCGGCTTCTCGCCGCTCGCCGCCGGCCTGTCGTTCGGTGTGCTCGGCGTCGGCACGGTCCTCGGCGGAGTCCTCGCGTCGCGCTTCATCGGCCGGTACGGATCCCGTGCCGCCATTGTCGCCGGTGGGCTCCTCCAGGCGGCCGCCACGGTCTCCCTCTACGCCCTCGGCGACGACCGGAGCTGGCTCGGGCTGCTGCTCGTCGCCACCTTCACGGGTGGTGTCGGCAACATGCTCGCCATCGTCGGCTTCATGGTCACCGCCACCTCGGGGCTGCCCGACTCCGAGCAGGGCATGGCCACCGGCCTCGCCACCATGACCCAGCAGATCGGCATCACCATGGGCACGCCGATCATGAGCGCCGTCGTGGTCACCTCCCCCACGGTCCTCGACGGCATCGGGCTCGCGGTCCTCGTCAACGCCGCGATCGTCCTCGCGGGCGCGGTCCTCGCCGGACTCCTCCTGCGCCGCTCGTGACCTTCCCGACCCGCGGTGCGGGTGCGCGAAAGGCCGGACCCCCCCGCACAAGGGGTCCGGCCTTCGGCGTACAGGTCTCGCTACGCGGGCCAGTAGGACCGCGCCCATGAGCGCGGCCCGGGCCGGGGGCGTGCCGAACGGGCGATACGGGCCGGGTCCGACCAGCCCTCCGGGGCCACCGGGCCGCCGCCGTCCGCGGCCGCAGCCGCCGTCGCCGCGGCCCGGGCCTGGACCACCGCCAGTGCGGCGGCCAGCTCCTCCGGGGTCGGATTACCTCGTACGACCTTGATCATGTCGACTCCCAGAGGCCTAGAGGGGGATGTTGCCGTGCTTCTTCGGAGGCAGGGATTCCCGCTTCGTACGCAGCTGACGCAGACCCTTCACGATCTGCGGGCGGGTGTCCGACGGCAGGATCACCCCGTCGACGTAGCCGCGCTCGGCCGCCGTGTACGGATTGAGCAGCGTGTCCTCGTACTCCTGGATCAGCCGCGCCCGCTCCGCCGCCGCCTCGTCTGCGTCCTTTGCCGCCTCGATCGTGCGACGGTGCAGGATGTTGACCGCGCCCTGCGCGCCCATGACCGCGATCTGCGCGGTGGGCCACGCCAGGTTCAGGTCGGCGCCCAGGTGCTTGGAGCCCATGACGTCGTACGCGCCGCCGAACGCCTTGCGGGTGATGACGGTGATCAGCGGGACGGTCGCCTCGGCGTACGCGTAGATCAGCTTGGCGCCCCGGCGGATGATGCCGCCGTACTCCTGGTCGACACCGGGCAGGAAGCCCGGCACGTCGACGAAGGTGATGACCGGGATGTTGAAGGCGTCGCAGGTACGGACGAAACGCGCCGCCTTCTCGCTCGCGTCGATGTCCAGGCAGCCGGCGAACTGCATCGGCTGGTTGGCGACGATGCCGACGGGGAAGCCCTCGACGCGGCCGAAGCCGGTCAGGATGTTCGGCGCGAACAGGGCCTGGGTCTCCAGGAACTCGCCGTCGTCGACGATGTGCTCGATGACGGTGTGCATGTCGTACGGCTGGTTCGCGGAGTCCGGGATCAGGACGTCCAGCTCGCGGTCCTCGTCGTTCACCTCCGTCTCGGCGACCTCCGGGAAGGCCGGCGGCTCCGACAGGTTGTTCGAGGGGAGGTACGACAGCAGGGACTTGACGTACTCGATCGCGTCCTTCTCGTCGCCCGCCATGTGGTGCGCGACACCGGAGGTGGTGTTGTGCGTACGGGCGCCGCCCAGCTCCTCGAAGCCCACGTCCTCGCCGGTGACCGTCTTGATGACGTCGGGTCCGGTGATGAACATGTGCGAGGTCTGGTCGACCATGACGGTGAAGTCGGTGATGGCCGGGGAGTACACGGCCCCGCCGGCGCACGGCCCGACGACCAGGCTGATCTGCGGGATCACGCCGGAGGCGTGGGTGTTGCGGCGGAAGATCTCGCCGTACATGCCGAGGGCCATGACGCCCTCCTGGATCCGCGCGCCGCCCGAGTCGTTGATCCCGACCACCGGGCAGCCGGTCTTCAGCGCGAAGTCCATCACCTTCATGATCTTCTGGCCGAAGACCTCGCCGAGCGCGCCGCCGAAGACCGTGAAGTCCTGCGAGAACACGGCGACCGGGCGGCCGTCGACGGTGCCGTAGCCGGTGACCACGCCGTCGCCGTACGGCCGGGTCCTCTCCAGGCCGAAGTTGGTCGACCGGTGCCGGGCCAGCTCGTCGAGCTCCACGAACGAGCCCTCGTCGAGCAGGAGCGCGATCCGCTCGCGCGCGGTCAGCTTGCCCTTCGCGTGCTGCTTCTCCACCGCCCGTTCGGAGCCGGCGTGGGTCGCCTCGTCAATGCGGCGCTGCAGATCCGCGATCTTGCCCGCGGTCGTGTGAATGTCGATTTCTTGCGGCTCTACCGACTCGGACATCGGGATGCGGCTCCCTGCCTGGTCACGGGGGTTCGTTGGGTACGAATGGGCTACTGCCCGGCTACTGATCCGTAGGGTATCGACGCCCATACGGTTCGGCACTGCGGTCTTTGCCACACCTAGTCTGGCTTGCATGACGTCCTCCGATGCCTCAGGAGCGCGGTGGTCCGACCTGGACCGGCCCCCGCTCAACGCCGCCGCGCTGCGCCGCGCGCTCGTCCACTCCGACGGTCTGTGGACCTCGCTCGACCTCGTCACCACGACGGGCTCCACCAACACCGACCTGGCCGCGCGCGCGGACGAGCTGCCCGAGGGCGCGGTGCTCGTCGCCGAGGAGCAGACCTCGGGGCGCGGCCGCCTCGACCGGGACTGGGTGTCGCCGCCTTGGGCCGGGATCTTCGTCTCCGTCCTGTTCAAGCCGGACGTGCCGGTGCACCGCTGGGGCTGGCTCCCGCTGCTCGCCGGCGTCGCCGCGTCGACCGGGCTCGCGAAGGCCGCCGGCGTGGACCTCTCCCTCAAGTGGCCGAACGACCTGCTGGTTTCGGTCGGGGGCGAGGAGCGGAAGACCGGCGGGATCCTCGCCGAGCGGGCGGGCGAGGACGGCATCGTCGTCGGCATCGGCGTCAACGTGACGCTGAAGGAGGACGAGCTGCCGGTGCCGGGCGCGGGCTCCCTGCTCCTGGCGAACGCGATCTCGACCGACCGGGACACGCTGCTGCGGGCGGTCCTGCGGTCGCTGGAGCACTGGTACGGGGAGTGGGTGCGCGCGGACGGCGACCCCGAGGCGTCCGGGCTGCAGGCGGCGTACACGACGGGCTGCTCGACCCTGGGCCGCCACATCAGGGCCGACCTCCCGGGCGAACGGATGCTGGAGGGCGAGGCGGTGGCCCTGGACGGCGACGGGCGCCTGGTGGTGGAGACGGAGGGCGGCGGCACGGAGGCGGTGGCGGCGGGCGACATCGTCCACGTCCGGGCGACCCCGTAACGCCGGGCCCGCCGCGCTCAGGGCCCCGGCTCGTGGGCATCCGTGCCGCCGGAGCCGGAGCCGGAGCCGGAGCCGGAGCCGGAGCTGGAGCCGGAGCTGGAGCCGGAGCCGGGGGTGCCCACGGACCCACGGACGGAGCCCGGGGGACGGTGGGCGCACCCGGGGGCCGGTGCCCCGGCGGGACGCGTGCCCGCGACGGGGGTCGGCGGGACGCGTGCCCGCGACGGGGGGTGCGGGCGGGTGACGCGCGCCTGTGGCGCGACGGGCCACCACGGGGCGGGGGTACCCCGCTCGGCGGGGTGGATGTACGCCGCGGGCGTGAGCTGGCACACACCTGTCGTATCGTGGAGCGCGATCCATGGCGACAGATCGGCAGGGCAGTGGGCAGGGAACGGGCAGGAGGCGGCCGGTGACCGTCGACGACGCGCACAACGGCGGCGAGGCCGAGCCACCGGCGTACCCCACCCCGCACCACCATGTCGACCATACGGCGGAGCCGACCGACGATCCCCTCGCGATCCGCCTCGAACAGCTCATCCTCGGCGCGGACCGCCGCTACACCCCCTTCCAGGCCGCCCGCACCGCCGGCGTCTCCATGGAGCTGGCCTCTCGCTTCTGGCGCGCCATGGGCTTCGCCGACATCGGTCAGGCCAAGGCGCTCACCGAGGCCGACGTCCTCGCCCTGCGTCGCCTCGCCGGTCTCGTCGAGGCCGGACTGCTCAGCGAGCCGATGGCCGTCCAGGTCGCCCGGTCCACCGGACAGACCACCGCCCGGCTCGCCGAGTGGCAGATCGACTCGTTCCTGGAGGGCCTCACCGAGCCGCCCGAGCCCGGAATGACCCGTACCGAGGTGACGTACCCCCTCGTCGAGCTGCTCCTGCCCGAGCTGGAGGAGTTCCTGATCTACGTCTGGCGCCGCCAGCTCGCCGCCGCCACCGGCCGCGTCGTGCAGGCCGCGGACGACGAGGAGATGGTCGACCGCCGGCTCGCCGTCGGCTTCGCCGACCTCGTCGGGTTCACCCGGCTGACCCGCCGCCTGGAGGAGGAGGAGCTGGGCGAACTCGTCGAGGCCTTCGAGACCACCTGCGCCGACCTCGTCGCCGCCCACGGCGGCCGCCTCATCAAGACGCTCGGTGACGAGGTGCTCTACGCCGCCGACGACGCCGGCACCGCCGCCGAGATCGCGCTGCGGCTGATCGAGACGCTCAGTCACGACGAGACGATGCCCGCCCTGCGCGTCGGCATCGCCTTCGGCACGGTGACGACCCGGATGGGCGATGTCTTCGGTACGACGGTGAACCTGGCGAGCCGTCTCACCTCGATAGCGCCCAAGGACACCGTCCTGGTCGACGGGGCACTCGCCGAGGAGCT
The DNA here is from genome assembly GCF_042668715.1 of Streptomyces sp. NPDC057271. Classification (NCBI taxonomy): domain Bacteria; kingdom Bacillati; phylum Actinomycetota; class Actinomycetes; order Kitasatosporales; family Streptomycetaceae; genus Streptomyces; species Streptomyces sp. NPDC057271. The sequence goes on along the minus strand of NZ_JBHUYJ010000048.1, from coordinate 36,920 downwards.
GACCCGGACCGGCGACGCGCCCGTCTCCGAGACGCGGGCCGCCGAGGAGACCGCCCGCGCCGAGAAGGAGGGCGAGCAGCCTCCGTCGTACCGCTTCGCGCTCCAGCCGATGTGGCAGCGGCCCGTGCGCGGTCTCGGTGTCGTGGAGCCCTGGCACCTGACCCGCCGCCCCACCTAGGATCCGGTGAACAGTCGTTAACAGGCGTTAACCGGGAGGGTGTGGTCATGTCCGAGCAGCGTTTTGGTGAGTTCGTCGCGGTCCGGAGGCACGAGCACGTCGCCGAGCTGGTCCTCGACCGGCCCAAGGCGATGAACGCGGTCTCCCTGGAGATGGCGCGCTCGATCAGCGCGGCCTGCGCGGCGCTCGGCGCGGACGACACGGTACGGGTGACGGTACTGACGTCCTCCAACGACAAGGCCTTCTGTGTCGGCGCCGATCTCAAGGAGCGGAACTCCTTCACGGACGCCGACATGGTCCGTCAGCGCCCCGTCTCGCGCGGCGCCTACGGGGGCGTGCTCGACCTGCCGATGCCCACCGTCGCCGCGGTCCACGGCTTCGCGCTGGGCGGCGGATACGAGCTGGCGCTCGCCTGCGACGTGATCGTGGCCGACGCGACGGCCGTCGTCGGGCTGCCGGAGGTCTCGGTGGGCGTGATCCCGGGCGGCGGCGGTACGCAGCTGCTCCCGCGCCGGGTGGGCGCGGCGCGTGCCGCCGAGCTGATCTTCACGGCGCGGCGGGTGGAGGCGGTGGAGGCGCGCGAGCTGGGCCTCGTCGATCTGCTGGCGGAGGACGCCCGTGCGGCGGCCCTGGAGCTCGGCGGCCGGATGGCGGCGAACTCTCCGGTCGGTCTGCGCGCCTCCAAGCGCGCGCTGCGGCTCGGTCAGGGCCTGGACCTGAAGGCCGGCCTGGAGGTCGAGGACGCGGCCTGGCGGGCGGTGGCGTTCTCGGGGGACCGGGCCGAGGGCGTGGCGGCGTTCAACGAGAAGCGGAAGCCGGAGTGGCCGGGCGTCTGAGAATCTCTCGGATTCCTCCTGGACTGTCACTTTCCGTGATGCTCCACACGTAAAAACGGACGAAACGTCCCTAAGCTGGAGAAATGGGAGAGGATGTGCGGCTGCGGGCCGTAGTGGCGCTGGCGCAGGTGATGGCGGCGGCGCACACCCCGCGCGAGTTCTGGCGTGCCGCGGCGCTGGGTGCCCGCGACGCGCTCGGCGGGAGCTTCGCCGCACTGTCGGTCTGGGAGCGTGACCACGGCCGGCTGAAGGTACTGGTGAACGCCGGAGAGCGGGCGGTGGGGGAGGAGGAGTTCCCCGACGCGGAGACGTATCCCGTGCACCAGTTCCCCGAGATCACCGAGTTCCTGCACGCGCGGTGGGCGGGCGGCGGCGAGCCGGACGCCTGGGTGGAGACCGCGGGCGACCGCGTCCCGACCGGCCGTGTCACCGGACTGCGCAGGCGCGGGCGCGGCTGCTGCGTGGTCGCGCCGGTCGTGCTGCACGGACGGGCCTGGGGTGAGCTGTACGTGGCCCGCCCGGCCGGGGTGCTGGTCTTCGACCGTGACGACGCGGACTTCGCCGCGGTGCTCGCTGCGGTGGTCGCGGCGGGCATCGCCCAGTCGGAGCGCCTGGAGGAGGTGCGGAAACTGGCCTTCACCGACCCGCTGACCGGCCTCGCCAACCGTCGCGCGGTCGACACCCGGCTCGACGAGGCGATCGAGCGCTACCGGACGGACGGCTCCGTGGTGAGTCTGGTGGTCTGCGACCTGAACGGTCTGAAGCGGGTCAACGACACCCATGGGCACGCGGTCGGAGACCGGCTTCTGGAACGGTTCGGTTCGGTGCTCTCCCGGTGCGGGGCGATGCTCCCCGGCGCCCTCTCGGCGCGCCTCGGCGGCGACGAGTTCTGTCTGCTCTCGGTCGGTCCCACGTCGGACGAGGTGGTGGCCGTCGCGGACGAACTCTGCGTCCGCGCCGGCGAACTGGAGCTGGGCGAGGGCGTCGCCTGCGGGGTGGCCTCCACGGGCGACCCCATCGGTCCGGTCAAGTCCGCCCGCCGCCTGTTCCGGCTGGCCGACGCGGCCCAGTACCAGGCCAAGGCGGCCCGCTCGGTGAAGCCGGTGGTGGCGGGCCGCGACGGCACGGTCATCCGCCTCGCCGACGCCCCGCCCGGCGCGCGCGACCGCAGGCGCTTCCGCGACGCACCGCCCGCACCGCCGACACCGCCCGCACCGCCTGCGCCCTCGGCACCGACGGAGGGCCAGGGCCCCGACGCCCCGCCGGTGCGCTGAACGGGGGGCGTACGCGGTCCGCCCGCTCCTCTCGCGAAGGAGGACGGGCGTGGGCGGGTGGGCACGCGGGCGTGGTCGCGTGTGGGCGTGGGTGTGGGTGGGCGCGCGTGGGTGTGGGCGGGTGGGGGCCGAGCCGGCCCGGGGAGGCGTGTCCCGGGCCGGCCGGCAGGTCCTACCGGTTCCGCGCCTCGGTCACGAGGCGATTGGCCGTGGTGAGCGCGAGGTCGGGTACGGCCTGACGGAGCGCCGCCACGGCCGCCGTGTGGTTACCGTCGGCGCCGACGCCGGCGTCGGAGAGAACGCGGCGCACCCACTGGCTGACGACCTCGTCCTCGGTGCGTGCGCACTGAGCCTCGATGATGTCGACCGCTCGCTGGAGACCGGCCTGTTCGTGGGGACCGGCCGTGGTCAGGGCCTCTCGGACGGACGCGAGAATGTCGGCACTCTCGCGCAACACGATCACGGGTGCTTTCCCGAACAGCATGACTTTTCCTCCTGGGAGTGGAGCGAGAAGCGGGCGCGACGCGTTCCGCGGCACACGCCGCGCCCTTGTGCATTCACGCGCGCTTTCACACGCGCATGTCACGCATGATCAGAAACAGTTGTCCCTGATTCCGTTGATGCCGATGATCTCGGCGGCGGCGCCACCGGCAATCTTGAGGAAGTCGTCGGCGTTGCCGGCCTTCACGAGCAGCTTGGCGGTGGTCTTCACGCCGCCGAGCGCCTTGATCGCCTTGAAGCCCGTCGCCCCAGGCACGAAAACGGCCGCGACGTACGCGACGCACTTCGTGTACTTCCAGGCCGTGCCCCAGCCGCTTGCCGCCATCATGGGGCCGTCGGCCGAGGCGGCACGCCCCTCCGTACGGGGCGCGGCCGGTTCGGCCTGCCCGTTCAGCACAGCGAGCACCGCCCGCTGGGCGACCGGGTCCCCCGGATACATCGCCTCCAGGACCTGCTCCATCGTCCTGTCGGCAGGGAGGGCCGCAAGACGCTCGTCCAGGCCCTCCTCGACTATCCGGGGCGCGCCCAGATCACTCGCACTGGTACCGAGTGCGACGACAGCGGCCTTCTGCTCGACAGCGCGGGCCTGCCGCGCCTCGGTCGCCGAAGCCATGGGTGCCGTGGCACCCAGGAGCACGGCCGTCATCGCGGCGGCGGCACCCAGACGAATCACCCTCCCGGAACCTGACGAAGCCGGGACAGCGGAATCCGCACGAAATGTGAACACAGGTGTTCCCCCTTGCTTGTTGAGTCTTACATCGCCGCCCGGCTCACCTCTCTTGGTCAGAGAAAGGCGTTGGTCTGCGGGCGACGGACAAGACGTTGCCAACCAAGATCGATGCCTGCAAGGGAGTTGAGGTTCATCTGAGGCTCACCGATTCTTTCGCGCCAGTTCGCCCCCTGAGTGCTGATGCGCCTCGTCGTCGAGTGCGAAAGGAGAGGGCTCGGCGCGCGTAGCAATCGACGCACCGTGTCTTGTCCGCGAGTGTCCGGAACGGCCTTGGCCGGATGTGGTCGCCCTCGTACTCCCGTGTCCCAGGTGAGGCGGGCGGAGAGGCGGGGGTCGGTGCTGGTCGCTCGGCGGGAGGTGGCAGGAGGCGCCGGTGATGGGACCTCGCGGAGCAGGTGGCTCAGGAGGCCGCCTGGGCGGTGGACGGCTGTGCCCGCGCCGGGAGGGTGCGCGGGATGTGGGAGTGGACGCGAGCCGGTGAGTGCGCCGACCGGGCTCCCCGCCCTCGGCGTGGATCGCCCAAGCGCCGCTCACATCTGGGTAGTTGCGTGGCGCGCGTCGGATCCGGCCGGCCCGCTCCTCTGCTGGAGCGAATGATTCCTCACGGCTTGTGACGAGAGGATTTCGACAGGTAGTAATTAGGTGAATCCTTTACTGAATTATCGTCAACAGGCCGACTCCCTATATCTCGATTCGATAACGAGATCACCGGCAAGGCCTGGACCATTGAGTGCCTACGCGCGTAACTCCCCCTGCCCTAAAGAGAGTTGACTGTTCATCAAATCAAAAGGGAAAGGTAACAGTCAGATATCTCGACGGCCATTCCCGTTTGCCCGAATTCTCCACCGCGCACGTCTGGCAGGCTTTCGCGCACCCACTCCTCCGACCAAGGATTTGAGGTGCGCATGACTAGACATCGCAGAAAGCGCGAACATCGGCGCAAGCCGAGGGGGTTGGCACTCGTCACCGCCGCCATGGCAGCGGCGGCGGTGATCGCGGGAGGTATCGCCTACTCCGGAACGGGAGATGACGCCCAGGCGGGAACGCCCGCGCAGGCGGGAGCACCCGTGCAGGCCGGATCCACGACGGACGCCCTCGCGCCGGCCCCCGCCCCGGCCAAGGACGAGGAGCCGGAACCCCTCGTCGACAAGCCCGCCAACGACGCCGCCCGTGGCATGGTCTACGACGGTCTCAAGGCGGCTGCCAAGGGTGACCGCTGTACAGGCACCTACCGCACGGAGTCGGGGCTGTGCACCCACGGGCCCGACGCCCCGCCCAAGGGCGTGGACATCAAGGTGGACGTGGCTCCCGCCGTCACCACCAAGGCCCCCGCGGTCGACCCGGCGAAGCCCGCGTCCTCAGACGCGGCCGCCACGGAGGGCGGCGGGCGCCCTCAGGACGTGGCCGCCGCCGACGCGGACAGCGCCAAGTCCGGGGCCGCCGCGGCCCCGAAGCCGGTGGCCTCGTCCGGCGGGCAGGCCGTCGCCGCGGGCCCCGCGGGTCAGACCGTCCAGTGCGACGGTGACGGCAGCACCGGTAACCGAGTGCAGGTCGTGTACGTGCACGGTCCCGACCGTGACCGGTACGCCGAGTACTTCGCCTCGTTCCGCAAGTGGGCCGCCGACGCCGACCTCATCTACTCGGTCAGCGCCAAGGAGACCGGCGGTGTGCGTCACATCCGCTACGTGACCGCTGCGGACTGCACGCCGACCGTGCTCAACATCGAGCTCCCGTCGTCCGCGCTCTCCGAGTTCAGCGCGACCAACAGGGCACTCGCCGCCAAAGGCCTCGACCGACGCGACCGCAAGTACATGATCTTCGCGGACACCAAGGTCTACTGCGGCATCGGCACGTTCGCCGGTGACGAACGGCCGGGCCAGAACAACCAGAGCAACTTCGGCCCCTCCTACGGACGTACCGACGCCGGATGCTGGGGTGGGCACACCGCGGCGCACGAGCTGGGCCACAACCTCGGCGCGGTCAACAACAGCGCCCCCAACACCAGTCGCGGCGCACACTGCACGGACGAGTACGACGTCATGTGCTACTCGGACACCCCGTACTACCCCAAGATGCGGTACGTGTGCTCCAACCAGGCGGCCGAGAACATCCTGGACTGCAATCACGACGACTACTTCCACACCAACCCCAGGCCCGGCAGCTACCTGGCCACGCACTGGAACATCGCCGACAACCAGTTCCTGATGCGTTCCAGGGGAGGCACCAACCCCGACCCGGGTCCCAGCCCGACGCCCACGCCCACCCCGACGCCGACTCCGACGCCCACGAAGCCCACGGGTGGTCCCGCGGTGACGGTCAGCCAGATACAGTCCACGGCCGCCGTCGTGAGCTGGCCCAAGGTCGACGGCGCCGCCTGGTACCAGGTCCTGCTGAACGGCAGGCACCTGACCTGGGTCCAGTCGCAGTCGCTGCGCATCTACAACCTCCGGCCCGGCACCGAGTACCAGGTCGCCGTCTCGGTGCGCGACCGGTCCGGCCGAGACAGCGGGGCAGGAAGGGCGACCTCCCTCCGTACGGCCGACGCGGGCGGCGGCACGACCACCCCCGGCACCCGCTACACCCTCGGCAACGCGGGCACCGGCATGGCGGCCGAGGTGTGGGGCGGACGCTCCGCCGACGGCACGGTGCTCGTCGGTGCGCGGGCCAACGGCTACGCCCAGCAGCAGTGGCTGTTCGACGACGCCGGCGGCGGGCTCGTCCGCCTCCGCTCCGCGGTCTCGGGCAAGTGCCTGCAGACGGGAGGCGCCCCCGCCGCGGGCATGTGGGTCGCCCAGCAGCCCTGCGGCGTCATCGCCACGCAGAAGTGGAAGATGTCCAGCCGCGGCGGAGCGATCACCCTGACCGACCCGAGCGGCACCTACGCCCTGACAGTGAGCAGCCGCCCGTACTACGGGAGCTGGCTGCTCGACCTCCAGCGCGCGAACGGCCGTGCGACACAGGCGTGGACGGTCCAGAAGGTCTCCTGACCTCGGCCGTCGGACCGGGGCCGGCGCGCCCCGGTCACCTGATCCGCGTCGGCGGACGGCCACCGCGTGCGACCGTCCGCCGACGCCCCGGTCCTCCGCGGTGCGTTCACGCCGCACCGCTTTCCTCACCGCATCTCACGCACCAGGAGCACCGCAACGATGCGTACACGCCACGCTTTCCGTGTCCTCACGGGCCTCGGCCTCCTGCTCATGCTCTTCGCCCAGGCTCTGGCCATGCCTGTCGCCGCCCACGCCCACGGGGATACCGTCAAGGTGGTGGTGACCGGGCAGCGAGACGGTCACGTCACGACCGAGATCACCTGGGAGAACGACGGGGACCCGGTCGAGGAGGAGGTCGCCGCCACGGTGAACGCGACCAGCCCCGACGGATCCCGCTCCATGGGCCCCTGGCGACTGGTCCGCGACCCCGGCACGCGAACCGGATGGAGCACCGCCGAGGCCCTCGCTCCCGGTACCTGGAAGGTCACCGTCGACGTGGGGTTCCCCGCCCTCGGTCAGGGCAAGGGCGAGGTCGCCGTTCCGGTGGTCGACCCGGTGCCGCCCAGCGCCCCCGCCCCCACCGCGTCCGTGCCCGCTCCGGTCCCCTCCGCGCTGGCACCGTCCTCCGCCTCACCCGCGTCCCCGACACTCCCGCCCGCTCCGTCCTCGTCTTCGGCTTCGTCCTCGCCCTCGTCCTCGTCCTCGTCGAGCGTGGCCGTCGACGGCGGTGGCCGAACGGCGTGGTGGTCCACGGCCGGCCTGGCCGGGATCGCGCTGGTCGGTGCCGCCGTCGGCATGCGGTTGCGGCGCGCCCGCGCCGGCAGGCGCTGAGGGCGGAGCCCCGCAGGGCCGCGGGGGCCGGGCGACCACCGTCCATGCGAAGAGCCCGCGCCCCGGTCGCGGCGATCGTCGCGAACCGCAAGCCGCGCATGCGGCCCGGCCCGGAGGCCGGGAGGTCGCCCCCTCCCGCACGCGGCGGGCGGCGTGTACGCGGCGGGCGGCGTGTACGAGGCGGGCCAGCCGGCCCCGGAGCGGCCGGCATCGCTCGCCGCCGGCGGGAGGGCCCCGAGCCGAGCTGTACCCCTGTGCCCTGCGCCCGGGCCCGGCGGACGTGGACGCGCTGCGGGACGTGGACGCGCTGCGGGCCGAGGGCCGGCGGCGCACCGCCCCGGCACTCCGCTAGTGACATGGAGGTCTTCAGTCCGTAGGGTGCTGAATATGGATATGCACTCAGTCGTCCTTGGCACGTCCGGAACCACCTTCCAGGACGTCATCGACGTCGCCCGCCACGGCGCCCGCATCGAGCTGTCCCCCGAGGCCGTGCAGGCGCTTGCCGACTCCCGTGCCGTCGTCGACGCGCTCGCCGCCAAGCCCGAGCCCGTGTACGGCGTCTCGACCGGGTTCGGGGCCCTCGCCACCCGGCACATCAGCCCCGAGCTGCGGGCGCAGCTCCAGCGCAACATCGTCCGCTCGCACGCCGCCGGCATGGGACCGCGCGTCGAGCGGGAGGTCGTGCGGGCGCTCATGTTCCTCCGGCTCAAGACCGTCGCCTCCGGCCACACCGGTGTCCGCCCCGAGGTCGCCCGGACCATGGCCGACGTCCTCAACGCGGGGATCACGCCGGTCGTCCACGAGTACGGCTCCCTCGGCTGCTCCGGCGACCTCGCGCCGCTCTCGCACTGCGCCCTGACCCTCATGGGCGAGGGTGACGCCGAGGGCCCCGACGGCACCGTGAAGCCCGCGGGTGAGCTGCTGGCCGCCGCCGGGATCCAGCCCGTCGAGCTGCGCGAGAAGGAGGGTCTCGCCCTCCTCAACGGCACCGACGGCATGCTCGGCATGCTGATCATGGCCCTCGCCGACCTCGACACCCTCTACAAGTCCGCGGACGTCACCGCGGCCCTCTCCCTCGAAGCCCTCCTCGGCACCGAGAAGGTCCTCGAGCCCGAGCTGCACGCGATCCGCCCCCACCCGGGCCAGGGCGCCTCCGCCGCCAACATGCTCGCCGTGCTCAAGGGCTCGGGGCTCACCGGCCACTTCCAGGAGGAGGAGGCCCCGCGCGTCCAGGACGCGTACTCCGTGCGCTGCGCCCCGCAGGTCGCCGGTGCCGGCCGCGACACCATGGCCCACGCCCGTACGGTCGCCGAGCGCGAGCTCGCCGCCGCCGTCGACAACCCCGTGGTCCTCGCTGGAGGCACCTCCCAGGCCGAAGGCTCCGGGGAAGGCCAGGTCCGCTCCAACGGCAACTTCCACGGCGCCCCCGTCGCGTACGTCCTCGACTTCCTCGCCATCGCCGCCGCCGACCTCGGCTCCATCGCCGAGCGCCGCACCGACCGGCTCCTCGACAAGAACCGGTCCCACGGACTGCCGCCGTTCCTCGCCGACGACGCCGGCGTCGACTCGGGCCTGATGATCGCCCAGTACACCCAGGCAGCGCTGGTCAGCGAGATGAAGCGGCTGGCCGTCCCGGCCTCGGCCGACTCCATTCCGTCCTCCGCCATGCAGGAGGACCACGTCTCCATGGGCTGGTCCGCCGCCCGCAAGCTGCGCACGGCGATCGGCAACCTCAACCGGATCATCGCCGTCGAGCTCTACACCGCCACCCGCGCCATCGAGCTGCGCCGCGGCCTCACCCCCGCCCCCGCCTCGCAGGCCGCCATCGGGGCCCTGCGCGCCGCGGGTGTCGAGGGCCCGGGCCCGGACCGCTTCCTCGCCCCCGAGCTGGCGGCCACCGACGCCTTCGTACGCGAGGGGAAGCTCGTCGCCGCCGTGGAGCCGGTCACCGGCCCGCTGGCGTGACGGACCCGCACCCGGGAACGACGTAGGCGGCCGCCCCTGCCCGGGGGTGGCCGCCTACGTCGTCGCACGCGTCTCAGTACGCCCGGCCGCCGCGTCTCATCGCCAGCGCCACGAACCCGGCCCCCACCGCGAGGAAACCCGTCCCGCCGATCACGTACGGCGTCGTGTCCGGGCCGCCCGTCTCCGCGAGCCGCGCCCCGCTCGCCGCGCGCTCCTGCTCGGAGGCGGTGACGCGACCCTCGCCGGTCGCGTTCGCGGACGGGACGAACCACAGGGCGAAGAGCAGCGCCCCGGCCGCCGTGGCGGTCAGCAGCGGACGTCGAGCGACGGACACAGAGATTCGATCCTCCTTGCGGAAACCGCGAATTGGTCGGTGCGCCGATGCTAATGAACACAGCGGGTCGCAGGAAAGTCGGGAGCTCGGGCGGCCTACTCTCCGACGTATGAGCACTTCCGAGACATCGCGTTATGTACGGCTTCGAGTGGAAGTCGTCCTGGAGATCGCCGAGGCCGAGAAGCTGACGGGTGCGGCCGTCGGACGGATCGAGACCGACGAGTTCATGCCCGAGGAGGAGCGTGTGCACGCCCGCTCCGCCGTCCACGAGGACAGCGCCGAGGCGCTCGCGTACCTCATCGAGCCCTTCGACCTCGTCAGGGACGTCCCTGGCGTCGACCTGGTCCAGGCCTCCTGGACCAGCGAGGAGATCGACTACGACCCCGATGCCCAGGAGTGGGACCTCGACGAGGAAGATGGGGACGAGGAAGACGACGAAGTATCGGCCTAGCAGCGCGGACGCTCTGCCGGGAGCCCCGGGGCGACGTTGTGAGACGTCGCACACCCCGGGGCTTTCCCGTGGGGAGTCCGCGCGGACATTCCGGGTACGCGTCCCCGCGGGGACGCCAACCCGGGATGCGTGTGCGGGCTCCGTTGCACGGGATCCGCGCGTGGGACACGAGGTCCGTGCGCGGGACCCGTGTGCGGAACCGGACGGACCGTCCGCGCGTGTTGCTCAGTGGTGTTCCCCACAAAGCCCGCGCCTACGGAACCGGGCGGGGTGTCATGGATGTTCAGGCAAGTGTTGGCAGGGATTCGGCGACGATGGAGAAGCGTGTGATGACGGACAGCAAGCGCCGCAGGGGCCTGGCGGCGGCTGCCGCGGTGCTCGGTGGCGTATTGGTGCTCTCGGCGTGCAGCGACGGGGACAAGAGCGGCGCGGCCGACACCTCCAAGACGCCGCAGTCACAGGCTCAGGTCGACGAGGCGGCGGCGCAGAAGACGTCGAAGGCCCAGATATCCATCGCGCCCGAGAACGGCGCCGACAACGCCTCGATCAACAACGACGCCAAGGTCACCGTCACCGAGGGCACGCTGACCCAGGTCACGATGACCACCCAGGACGGCGAGGCCGTCAAGGGTGAGATGTCGGCCGACAAGACGAGCTGGCAGCCCACCCAGCAGCTCAAGCGCGCCACGCTCTACAAGATCGCGGCGACCGCCACGGACGCGAACGGCCTGGAGGCGCACGAGAACTCCTCCTTCACCACCGTCTCCCAGGCCAACAGCTTCATCGGCAACTTCACGCCCGAGGACGGCTCCACCGTCGGCGTCGGCATGCCGGTCTCGATCAACTTCAACAAGGCCATCACCGACAAGGCCGCCGTCCAGGGCGGCATCAAGGTGACGTCCAGCAGCGGCCAGGAGGTCGTCGGGCACTGGTTCAACTCCCAGCGCCTGGACTTCCGCCCCGAGAACTACTGGGCCGAGGGCTCCACCGTCACGCTGAAGCTCGACCTCGACGGCGTCGAGGGCGCCCAGGGTGTCTACGGCGTCCAGCAGAAGACCGTCACCTTCAAGATCGGCCGCAACCAGGTCTCCACCGTCGACGTCGCCACCAAGATCATGACGGTCAAGCAGGACGGCAAGACGGTCAAGACCATCCCGATCTCCGCCGGCTCCCCGGAGAACCCGACCTACAACGGCCAGATGGTGATCTCCGAGAAGTTCAAGGAGACCCGGATGAACGGCGCCACCGTCGGCTTCACGGACGACGACGGCAAGGGCGAGTACGACATCAAGGACGTCCCGCACGCCATGCGCCTGTCCACCTCGGGCACGTTCATCCACGGCAACTACTGGGGCCCGGACTCGATCTTCGGCTCGGCCAACACCAGCCACGGCTGCGTGGGCCTGAACGACGTCAAGGGCGCGGGCGACCCCAAGCAGCAGGCCGCCTGGCTCTACGACCACTCGATCATCGGTGACGTCGTGGTCGTCAAGAACTCCAAGGACAAGACCATCGCTCCCGACAACGGCCTCAACGGCTGGAACATGAGCTGGTCGGCGTGGAAGGCCGGCTCGGCGGTCTGATCCCGCCCCGTGCCGACGACAGCGGCCCCCTCCGAGACGGAGGGGGCCGCCGCTCTCATGCGGTGACGGTGTGCGGCACGGCGTAAGGCGCCGCCTACCGCGCGACCTCCTCCACGCCCCACTGCGCCAGCAGCCGCAGCGCGTCCGCCGAGGCCGTCCCCGGCTCCGCCTGGTAGGTCACGAGCGCCAGGTCCGGGTCCGTCCCGGAGACCTTCAGCGACTCGTACTGCAACGTCATCTCGCCCACCAGGGGGTGCCGCAGCCGCTTGCTGCCGTGTCCCTTGTCCGCGACGGTGTGCGCCGCCCACAGCGAGCGGAACTCCTCGCTCTTCACCGACAGTTCGCCGACCAGCGCGAGCAGCGCGGGATCGTCCGGATAGCAGCCCGCGTACAGCCGCAGCACGCTCACCACCTCGGTCGCCTTGCACTCCCAGTCCAGGTACAGATCACGCGCGTTGGACCCGAGGAAGACCAGCCTGGCCATGTTGCGCTCCGCCGGCTCCATCGCGACGAAGTCGCCGAGCAGCGCCCGCGCCATCCGGTTCCAGGCGAGGATGTCGAGGCGGCGGCCGACGAGAAGGGCCGGGACGGATTCCATCGAGTCCAGCAGATGCTGCAGACCGGGCCGTACCTGCTGGGGCCGGACGATCGCCGCGCGGTGCTGCTTCTTCTTCGCCGTCGGCTTGGCCAGATGCGTCAGATGCGCCCGCTCGGAGTCGTTCAGCCGCAGCGCCCGCGCGATCGCGTCCAGGACCTCCATGGACACGTTGCGCCCGTTGCCCTGTTCGAGCCGGGTGTAGTACGCGACGGAGACGCCCGCCAGCTGCGCGAGTTCCTCCCGGCGCAGGCCCGGTACGCGACGACGGCGTCCGAACTCCGGCAGGCCCACGTCCTCCGGCTTCAGCCGGGCCCGGCGCGAGCGCAGGAATTCACTGAGTCCGGCACTGAGATCCATGCGGCCATCCTTAATCTTGCGTGGGTATCCCCGGCTTCAGCCGGGGAGGGAAACGCATCCTCGGGCCGGAGGCGCGCAGCGTCGGAGTTCGCTGCGCGTCCGTCGGTGACGGTCAGATGGGCCGCTTCTGGTCTTCGATGTACTGGCGGATCACGGTCAGTGGAGCGCCGCCGCAGGATCCGGCGAAGTAGGAGCGGGACCAGAACACGGACCCCATGCCGATCCGGTTGATCCTGCCGGTGTACTCGGCCCGCAGGTATCGGGAGCTGACGCCCTTTAGCGAGTTGATCAGTTTCGACAGGGCGACCTTCGGCGGGTAGTGCACCAGCAGGTGGACGTGATCGGCCTCGCCGTTGAACTCGCGCAGTTCCACCTCGAAGCCGGCGCAGACCTCCCGCATGATCTCTTCGCAGCGTTTGAGCATGGCGTCATCGAACACATCGCGCCGGTATTTGGTCACGAACACCAAGTGGGCATGCAGGCTGTATGCAACATGTCGTCCGGTGCGGACATCGGGGTTTGGTCCCCAGCGGGGTGACATACGCCAAGGGTAGTGTGAGGGAGCGAACTCGACCGGAGGGGGTGGGCTGAGATGATCCGTGCGTACAAGTTCCTCATGCGGCCCACCGTGGGCCAGACGATCGCGCTGGGCGAGATGCTGCGTGATCACTGCTCGCTGTACAACGGGGCGTTGCAGGAACGCCACGACGCCTACCGGCACGTGTCGAAGACCTCGGTCACGTACGGGATGCAGTCCGCGCAGCTCAAAGACATCCGGGCCTACGACCCGGAACGTCAGGGACGCTGGTCGTTCTCTTCCCAGCAGGCGACGCTGCGCCGTCTCGACAAGGCGTTCGCGGCGTTCTTCCGCCGGGTCAAGTCCGGGGACGCCCCCGGCTACCCGCGTTTTCGCGGGGTGAACTGGTTCGACACGGTCGACTTCCCCAAGGACGGGGAAGGCTGCCGGTGGAACTCCACCCCGCACGACCCGGTGACCCGCGTCCGCTTCCAGGGTGTCGGTCACGTCAAGGTCAACCAGCACAGGCCGGTGGCCGGCAGGGTCAGGACCGTCAGCGTCAAGCGCGAGGGCCGCAAGTGGTTCGTCGTGCTGACCGCCGAGCAGGAGACGCCCGAACCGCTGCCCGCGACCGGCAGCGTGGCCGGGATCGACCTGGGCATCGTCAACTTCCTCGCCGACTCGGGCGGCGGGTTCGTGCCCAACCCGCGCCACGGCCGCAGGGCCGCCGCGAAGCTCGAAGCCGCGCAGCAGGAACTGTCCCGGTTCCCGCGCCGCAAGGCCAGGAACCGCACCAGGAATCACCAGCGCGCGGTGGAGAAGGTCGCCAATCTGCACGGCAAGGTACGCCGCCAGCGGCTCGACCACGCACACAAGACGGCCCTCGACCTGGTCCGCGCACACGACTTCATCGCGCACGAGGACCTCAAGATCCGCAACATGAGCAAGGCCCCCGCACCGAAGCCCGACCCCGGACAGCCTGGCGGCTTCCTGCCCAACGGGGCCGCCGCGAAGGCCGGGCTCAACCGATCGATCGCTGATGCCGGATGGGGGGTGTTCCTGACGATCCTGAACGCAAAGGCTGAGAGTGCCGGGCGGGAAGTGATGGCCGTGGACCCCCGCGACACCTCACGGCAGTGTCCCGAATGCGGGCACACCGCCAAGGAGAACCGGCCCACCCAGGAGAAGTTCCACTGCCAGGCGTGCGGCCACCACGCACACGCGGACACGGTGGGCGCCCTTAACGTTCTACGGGCCGGGCTGGTCCGTCGCGACGCCCACCCGGCATAGCGAGAAGCCCCCTCGTTCACGAGGGGGAGGAGTCACGCGTCCCGATTATCCCAGGTCGTACGACCGGCCGGACAGGTGTTCCTGACCCTGCCGGTGGTAGGCACGCTGGACGTAGGCACAGCAGAGGTCTGGGTGGACTGCGGACGCTCCGGCAGGCTGGTCGCCATGACCACGAACGTCTCCCTCGTCCCCGCCTACGCCGCCCCCGCCGCCAACGCCCCGCTGGAGCGCACCACCGTGCCGCGCCGTCCGGTCGGCGAGCACGACGTCCTGATCGAGATCAAGTACGCCGGCATCTGCCACTCCGACATCCACCAGGCCCGTGACGGCTGGGGTGAGGGCATCTTCCCGATGGTGCCCGGCCACGAGATCGCCGGCGTCGTCACCGAGACCGGCTCCGGCGTCACCCGGCACAAGGTCGGCGACCGCGTCGGTGTCGGCTGCTTCGTCGACTCCTGCCGGGAGTGCGAGTACTGCCTCCAGGGCCTGGAGCAGTACTGCACGGGCGGCTCGACGGGCACGTACAACGCCCTCGACAAGAACGGCGAACCCACGTACGGCGGCTACTCCACCCACGTCGTCGTCGACGAGAACTACACCCTCCGCATCCCCGAGGGCCTCGCCCTCGACGAGGCCGCCCCGCTGCTCTGCGCCGGCATCACCCTCTACTCGCCGCTCGTCCACTGGAAGGCCGGCCCGGGCAAGAAGGTCGCGATCGTCGGTCTCGGCGGTCTCGGCCACATGGGCGTCAAGATCGCCCACGCCCTCGGCGCCGAGGTGACCGTGCTCAGCCAGTCGCTGAAGAAGCAGGAGGACGGCCGCAAGCTGGGCGCCGACCACTACTACGCCACCAGCGACCCGCGGACCTTCACCGAGCTCGCCGGCTCCTTCGACCTGATCATCTCCACCGTCTCGGCCCCGATCGACTTCGGCGCCTACCTGAGGCTGGTCAAGACGGACGGCGCCCTCGTGAACGTCGGCGCTCCCGAGGAGCCGGTCGCGCTCAACCTGTTCTCACTGATCGGCGGCCGCAAGACGCTCGCCGGCTCGATGATCGGCGGTATCGCCGAGACGCAGGAGATGCTCGACTTCTGCGCGGAGCACGGCCTGGGCGCGGAGATCGAGCTGATCCGCGCCGACCAGATCAACGAGGCGTACGAGCGGGTGCTCGCGAGCGATGTGCGGTACCGCTTCGTGATCGACACCTCGACGATCTGACCGCTCCCACCACGAGGTGAGCGGGCGCGCGCCGGGGCATGACGTGCGGGGTAATCGACCCCGTACGGCATGTCCCGGCACGCTTGCGTCATGACCGCTTACGCCCTCGCGAACCTCCGCCCGCAGACCGCCCCGGACGACGAGGTGCTCGTGTACATCGAGCGCATCCAGTCCACGCTCGACCCTTACGGCGGCCGCTTCCTCGTGCACGGTGCTCCCGAACGGGAGGTCCTGGAGGGGGAGTGGCCCGGCGCCCTCGTCATGATCGCCTTCCCGTCGATGGAGGCCGCCCGCTCCTGGTACGACTCCGCCGCCTACCAGGAGATCCTCCCGCTGCGTACCCGCCACATCCCGGGCGACATCCTGCTGATCGACGGCGTCCCGCCCGGCTACGACCCGGCGGCGACCGCCGCCGCGATGCGCACCGCGTCAGCCGGCCCGGCCTGAGTCGAACTCCGGCGGCGTGCCATCGGCCTCAGCCGTCGGCCCTCGCGACGCCGATCGGGCAGGAGACTCCCGTGCCGCCGATGCCGCAGTAGCCGGCCGGGTTCTTGTCCAGGTACTGCTGGTGGTACCACTTCTCTTTGCGTAGAATTAGTGACTCTTCGTAAAGGGGTGGGAAGTGAACGAAGCGGCACCGGTGATCCCGGTTGTCTCGTACGCGCGTATCTCCGCCGACACGGCCAGGGACGGCCACGGCGTCGAGGACCAGCACAAGGTGAACGGCGAGACGGCGGCCCGTCTCGGCTGGACGATCGTGCACCGCTACACCGACAACGACCTGTCGGCGGCGAAGGCGGGTGTGGTGCGCCCGGACTTCGAGACCATGGTGAAGGCGCTCAAGGCCGGCCACTTGCCTGACGGGCAGCTGGTGCGAGGCGTCATCGTCGTTGCGGACGACCGGCTCACACGCAGAGCCGGAGACTACGAGCGGTTCGTGGACGCGCTCACGTACGAGGAAGGGCGGCTCTACGCCGACGCCAAGGGGTCGAAGAACCTCTACAGCGAGGACGTGGAGTCCATGGGCCTCTTCGGCGTCGTCATTTCCAAGATGGAGGTGCGCAAGATGCAGCGGCGTGCGCGCCGCTCGCACCGTGCCCGTGCCGAGCTGGGCATCCCGGTGGGCGGCAAGCGTCCGTTTGGTTGGAAGGACGACAAGCTCACGCTGGAGCCTGAGGAAGCGGCGTGGCTGGCGAAGGGCGCCCGTGAGGTGATCGCGGGCAAGTCCATGCATTCGATCCTCCGAGAGTGGCGGGAGGCCGGCGTCCGCACGATCAACGACAAGGAGTGGGCGAGCCGCTCCCTCAAGCTCGCGCTGTGGAACCCGCGGCTGTGCGGGTGGCGGAAGCACAACGGAGAACTGGTCCGTGATGCCAACGGTGTGCCGGTGGTGGGCCGCTGGGAGCCGATCATCACCCCGAAGCAGTGGATGGCCATCGACGCCGTCTTCTCGGCCCGTGTCGGTCCCAACGTGAAGTCTGACGGAACGGTCACGGACTACCGAACCCCCTCGTACCTGCTGACCGGCATCCTCCGATGCGGAAAGCCCGATGCGGACGGCCGGATCTGCAACTCGCCCCTCCGCGCGGCCATGCGACCGGATCTCTCCGGCGGCTACCTGTATCAGTGTCCCAGCAAGGAAATGGGGGGTTGCGGTGGCACGGGCCGCAATGGCGCCAAGATTGACGAATTCATCACGGAAGCAGTGCTGGCGAAGCTGGAGGAACGGGCAGCCAGGACGGCGCATGTGGACGGGAAATGGGCAGGGGAAGACGAGCTGGACCGCTTGACGCGGAAGCAGCGCAAGCTGCTCCAGGCTTGGCAGGAGGACCAGATCTCGGATGAGTTGTTCTTCCCTGAGAACCAGAGGATGGAATCCCGGGTCAAGGAACTACGTGCGGACCGGACGCGTCATGTCCTCAACCAGCAGCGTGCAGCCGAGGTTACCGGCGACGTACGCGAGCGCTGGAACTCCGGCAGGCTGGACCTGGCGCAGAAGCGCGCCCTGATCAGGGAGGCACTGCATGCGGTGATCGTCCTGCCGGTAGGCGGCGGAGGCCGACGCCCCTTCAACCCTGACCTGCTGGTCCCGAAGTGGCGTGACTGACGGCGAGCTGAAACGGAAAGGGGCACAGCCATCCGGCTGGTGCCCCTTCGTTCGTGTTGCGGGTCTGGACTACCGCTGCTTGCGCGTGGCCTTGGCCGAGTTCTGATGCTCGAACTCCAAGCCGAGTATGGTGGAAACGCGCTGCCATCGTTCTTCGCTCCAGGCCGGAGCCTTGGCAGCCTGAAGGCGACCCCACTCGCGAGCAGTGATGTTGGTCAAACGGAAGTCCTTCCCCTGGGCTATATGTTGCGCGGCGAGAGCAACGTTCAATTCTACCTTCGCGCGCGCGTATTTGAAATATGGAATCCCGTGAATCTGCAAGGGATTTGGGGGTCATTGACTTGTTCCTGAGATGATCCCCCGCTGATCCGAGGCAGAATCCCGCCGTGATGTTCGCATCGGATCTGCCCAAGAGCGGCACGGGTACATCCGATAGGCTGTGTTCGGCCCGGCGCGACGTAGCCGGGCACACTCCTGTGATGACGGTCGTGCCCCCTGGTCGACCCGTCCACCCCGTGCAGAGAGGAGCACATGACCCCCGCTCGACGGGGATGGAGGGCGCTCACGCGCCTCACAAGGAGGACTCTCGCTTGCCCATCAAGCTCAAGGAGTGGGCCGCCATCTCGCGCCCGGAGTACCGGCGCATGGCCCGTGACACCCGCTTCGACCTCGCGTTCCGCGTTCACTTCGCCGCCCTTGGGAAGGCCAACCAGTTGGGCCACGCCGAGTTGGCGTCCGGGGAACTCGCGGCGATCCTCACCCGCAAGGACGGCCAGCCTCAGCCGAAGCAGGGCGTAAGTCGCGCGATCAAGTCGGCCAAGGATCTCGGCTTGGTCAGCCCCTCATCCGATGCTCGGTGTCTCGTGCTCCCTGGCCACCTGTACGACACGGCCAGAGGTTCCCTGTCCTGCAAGGTGCATGGCATCCACCGAGCAGCCTGACCGGGGGTAGGCGTGGAATGAGTACCGCGTACACGTGGAGCGCCTACCGGCACAGGCTCTGAGCTGCGGAAACCTTCGCTGCTTCTTTATCTCCTTATAGCCATCACGGAATGAGGGCCTTCGGCCCCGATCCTGCGTGGTCACAAGTGCGGCCCCGGAGGGGCCGACAGTCCGAGGCGGCGTACGTCAGCGGCGAAGGAAAGCAGGGGCGCGGCAGCGCCCACTTGGTGTTGAGGCAGCGGCGAAAGGGTGAGGAGCAAAGGGCGGCCGTCCGGCCGCCACAGTCCGAGGCCATGACGAAGGGGCGGCCCCGCAGGGGCCGGCAGAGCCAAGTCAGGTAACCCAACCGGGCTGGGTCGCGTACGCGGCCGCATGGCGAAGCTGCTTGGCCAGTGCCCGCGAGGCGTCACTCTTGTGCGGTCTTCGACCGCTGGTCAGAGGCTGCCGTGGCGCCCTGAGCTGGCATTCCTCCGCCGCTGTTCTATTGCGTCGCGGCGCTGGCGAGCCTTGAAACCGTGGCAGGATCTGCGCGGCCAAGACATGGCGGTCGAGCAAAGACCCTTCGGGGGGTCATGCCCCCACCCCCCGCCGTTGCCCTTGGGTAGGCGTGAGTCCCTGCCTTTTCCTTCGCCGTCGCCAGGCGTACGGCTCTGCGCACGGCCGACAGGCCGCAAGCCTCACAAGGGGCGAGAGCGAAGCGGCAGGCTGGCAGACGGCACGCAGCCGCTCGACAGGGCAGAAGGTCAGGGCAGAGGGCAAGCCTGAGACGGGCGCACCAGCGCCCCGCCATCCGAGGCGGCGAGCACGAGCACCACGACCGTCCACGAGGGGGCGTCTCGTAAACCTTCGTTTTCGGGACGGGCGGACCAGGCTCGGGGCGTGTCCGTTTCGCCCACACCCAGACGTCTCGTAACCCGTCCCGAAACGTCTCCCTTGAGGCTGGCTTTCGGGACACGTTTGTGAGACGGTCTCGTCCATGACCACGAACACTCCGGCCGATCAGGTCGAGCGTCACGCCTGCCCGAAGTGCGATGCCCCCGCCGGTAGCCCCTGCCGTACGACCACGGGCAAGGTTGCAGCGAACTACCACACGGGCCGTTTCGCCCTGGTGCCCGCGCTCAAGGCGGAACTGACCGTGAAGACTCCGGCCGACCGCAACCCCGGCAAGGCGTGGACGGAAGGCACGCCCGTCACACAGGTGTCCGACGCGATACCGGGCGCAGCGATCCGACTGGGCTACGCCCGGTGCAGCACTGTTGGACAGGAGCTCCAGTCCCAGTTGGACATGCTTGCCCGTGCCGACTGCACCCGCGTGTTCTCGGAGAGGATCAGTACCCGTGTGAAGGAGCGGCCGGAGCTTGAGAAGGCGCTCGCGCTGGCACGGGAGATCAAGGCAGCCGCGCCGAATCAGCCGGTCATCCTGACCGTGGTCGAGATGAAGCGTCTTGCCCGCAGTGCGGCGGAACTCATGACGTTGTCCGCCACCCTGCAAGCGGACGGCATCCAACTGGAACTCCTGTCCGGTCCGCTTCAGGGGGTGTACGACCCGAACGGGGCAGGTGCCATCGTGTTCGCCGTGCTCGCCGTCAGTGCAGAGGTGGAACGGGAAGGCATCCGGGAGAAGACGTTGGAGGGGTTGGAGGCTGCGGCCCGTAAGGGCAACGTCGGTGGGCGTCCCTCTGTCGTGGACGATGACAAGCTCGCCGTGGCCCGTGCCCGGCACGCCAAGGGAGACAGCGTCACAGCCATCGCCAAGGCCCTGGGAATCGGCCGCGCCACGTTGTACCGCCACCTCGGAGAGAGCTGAGACAGGCGCACACGGACGCGACTGGCCCTCGGCATACGCGGGGGCCGCTGTCATGCGCGGACCTACCTGGCGGGACAGGGCAGGTCGGGAGCAGCGCGGTTCGGCGTGCACGTCACAAGGGCGACAGAGTGGAAGACAGTGCCCTTGAGGTAGTGGCCGAGGGCCACGTCTCCTCCCCACGCCAGCCGCTCGACTGCACCCTTCACCAGGAGGGCCAGTCTGGTCACCTCCCGATCCTGCTCGGAGGCGAACCGGGGAGCGAACTCTGCGAGCTGAAGGCCCAGCCATTCGCCGGCTTCCTTGGGTTCCTCCCATGTCCCTCGGATCATCGAGGGCGGTTTCATGAGCCAATGCGCCGTCTGGATCGGGGGCACGTCGGTGTTCGGGAACACGGCCACGGCTTCTCGGTACCGGTCATGTACCTCCATCTCGCTGCTCGCGGTCGGGGCCTGTCCGGCCGGTCTGCGGATGCTCTCCTTGTCGAACGTCTTCTTCTCCCCCACCCATGCGTAACCGTGGTGGTGCACCGCTGCTCCGTTCCGAGAGATGACGACGGCCCCGCCCGTCGGCGTGAGGGCGGGGCCGTCAGTTCAGGTGGTGCTGTGGATCAGGCGGAGAGGTCGAAGCGGGTGGGGTCGATGCCCGCCGCGTCCAGCTCGGCCGTGGTGAAGCGCAGCGGCTCGGCGTCCGGGCGCTTGCTGTCGCCCATCGCCCACGCGTCCGGCCCGATCTTCGCGAGGGTCACGCACGCCTCGCCGTCCGGGTGGGTGTTGCCTCCACACGCCTTGCTGAAGTGGGCTCCGGTGATGTCGAGTCCGTACAGGTCGGTCATCTGTCCTCCTTGATTCAGATGGGAAGGGCACCGCTGTCCCGCTCGGGGAGTGTCCGGTGCCTCGCAGCGCCTCTGCGATCTGCTCGACGTGAGCAGCGGGGATCGAGCCCAGGTGCACGAGCGGCTCGCCTCGGGGAGTCACCTGTGGGCGTATCGCCGCGTAGGCGCTCTCCGGCAGGCCCAGGGAGGCGAGCACCTCGCGCATGGCATCGGAGGCGCTCAGAGCTGCTGTACGTCCGTCTCTCCAGGTCTGCATGTCCACTACCGCTCCCCAGAGTGCTTCTTGGGGTGTGCGGCCAGCTCGACGTTGCAGTCCGAGACGGCGGACAGGTCCCCGGCGCCGTACGCCGCTGTGCGTTGCTTCGCAAGGGCAGCGCAAACACCGCAACCCGGCGCAGGCGCAGGCGGTGTGCGGGGGAGGGACAGTTGAACCGGTGGGTCCATCGTGGTGCTGGGGCTGCTCACTGGGATTCCCTCCCTCGGATGTCGGCACCGCTGATGCTTCACCCGCTGAGCAGCTCCTTCTAGGACCTTTCCTGTTGGGGCAAGAATCCGTCCCGGATGCCCTCGACCAGGGCTCTCATGGCATCGCCGTAGACCGCCACGGCGGCGAACCGTTCGAAGGTGTCGAGGTAGACCTGGACGTCCTTCGGGTCGCGGGTGGTGACCTCGGAGTGGAACGTCTCCACGATGACGAGACGGTCGTCGTGGAGGCTGAAGCAGGTCATGGGGAAGTCGGGCATCCGGCGGTCGGACGGGACGACACCCAGCGAGACGTTGGGCAGACGGGACACGGATACGAGCCGGTCGAGCTGGAGCGCCATGACCACGGGCTCGCTGATGCGCCACCGGAGTACGTGTTCGCAGATCAGGAAGCGGAATGACCTGCCCGGTTCGTACAGGACGGATTGCCGTTCGAGACGGGCAGCCACGGTCTTGGTCCTGGTCTCCTCCGGCAGGGACGGAGGTAGGGAGAAGACGGCGTAGGCGTACTCGGGCGTCTGGAGGAGGCCGGGAATGAGCTGCCCCTGAAAGAGCCTGAGTGTGGTCGTGCCGGCCTCGATGGCCCGGATGGTCTTCTGGTGCTTCCACGGGCCCGTGCGGCGCAGCAGGCGCCATGCTGTGGCCTCGGTAGCTTCAGCGCGGGCGGCTGCCAGGAACTCTTCCTTGACGTCCTCGCTCACGCCTATGGCAGTGAGTACCAGGTCTATGTCCTGGACGGTCGGTCGTACCTTGCCCGTCTCGATCTTCGAGAGCTTCCCGGCAGACATGGAAGCCCTGCGGGCCACCGAGTCACCCGTGAGTCCGGATGCGTCGCGCAGCGCCCGCAGGGCTTTCCCGATCGAGTCGGCAGTCAGTGGTGCCGCTCCCAGTAGTCCGAGAACGGCACCGCTTCGGCCAACGCGCGGTCTCGGTAGTCCTGATACTCGGCAAGGCGGTGGGCAGCAAGCAGGTCGGCGCCGATGAACGCACCTTCGGGCGTGTAGTGCATCCGGTACACGTCCTGGTCATCGAACAACCAGAAGTCGTGATCGGGCAGGCCGGTCACGGCCTGCTCTGACAAGTCGAGGATTCCGATGGTCTCGCCGGCCGCGATGTTGCCCGGATAGGCGGCCAGTTCGTACCGCAGGTAGTCGGTCAGTGGAGACCGAAGGATGTGGACGCGTGAGACCTGCTTGCCCTTGTCGGTCATCGACCGTACCCATGGGTTGTCGTCCCAGGTGGGGCCCATGTCCCCGCCGGCCAGGAAGCGTTCGAACTCCTCGCGCTCGTCCTCCACGTTGTAGACGGAGAGCGTCTCCAAGCGGAAGGCGGTCCGCTCGAACGTCTCGAAGAGACGGCCCAACTCCTCACCGTTGAGCACGGAAGTACTCCTCCAGCACCGCGGCCGGGACAACGACGGCGGTCTCGCCCTCAGGCAGGTCGAGCTGCGCCAGCCGCTCGGGGTCGGTGATGACGTAACCCTGCACTACGTAGTCCTTGGCGTCCTCAGTACCCCACAGCGTCGGGCACGTTCCGTTCCTGCACTCCGGGTCACCGGACAGCTTCCGCAGCATCCTCGCCCCCACATGTCGGCGTACGCCTGTCGCGTTCGATGCTCCCTAGATGCTTGGGGCAAGGTCAAGTGCCGGTTCTTTCCAGAACAGGAAAGAGTCGCCCCTCGGGGAGTTGGCGGGCATGAAGCTCCTCGGCTCGTGGCTAAGGAGCTGTTTCCACGTCACCTCTCAGGTGGAGAATCCAGGCAGTGTGGGGTTGATGAGTCCCTGGGAGCGGGAGTAATAGACCAGCCACCCCTTCGATGTCATTTCGATCGATCTGCGTCGCTGGTCAGTTTCATCCCGGCTGCTCGTCACCAGCTTGAACCGCTCCAGATCCACAACATTCTTCCTCATGTGGGTCCGGTCATTAAACCCGAGTGTTTGATGATCCCCGGGGGAGCATGTGCCACCAATTCCGGCGAGGTCCTCAAGCAGTCTCCACATGCGCGGCTGCAAGTGGATGTCTCGCTCATATTTCATGGCAAGCTCGGCGAGCCATTTCCTGGCTGCATCGTCGATTTGATCCGAAGTGCTGTCGCTGAAGAATTCAGGCTCGAAGTCGAAGGAGAAATCCTGCGCGTAACCTAGTGAGTCGCGCAGATTCTGGTGACTCACATCGTATATGTGCTCGAAGGAGCGAGAGGAAACAGGGGCTGAGGTTTCCGGACCCGTGCTGTAGTGCTTCAACCTCGCCTCGATCAGCTCTGGAATGAAAGCGTCGGGAACTGGGGCGATGTCGATCGGGTCCGAAAGGACGCCGTTAAGGCGTGGAGTGGCAGCGACAGAGCGTGCGATTCCGCGAGCTCCGCAAATTACCCAGCGAGTTCCTGGAAGTTGGAGGACGGGGTCTCGGATCTCTTCGATTACGCGCTGGGCGTCACTTGATACATCGATTAGTTCCAGGTTGTCGATCAGGCCAATGAAGCCGCCCGAGCCATCTGGAAATGCTTCAGAGAGCCATTTCTTGCAGGCTGCCCTGAATCCCGCCTGTGTGAATGCTTGTGATGTGTTGGCGGAGGCCCCGACGGCTGCGGAGAAGCCTCCGAATGGGCTCGTTATTCCGCCGGCGCGACTCCTGAGGATCGGGGAATTGAGCCAAAGGTTCAAATCTTTGGTACGCGGTACGGTGCGGCCTGCCCGCTTGAGTGTGTCTTCGTGTTCCAGAAAGGCGCGGGCAATGGCAAAATAGCAGGAGCTGATGAACTCCTCCGCGTCTTCCTTGATCTGTAGTGGTTCGGGTAGGGGCAGGTAGAGTTGCTGGCTTCGCCCTTGCCTATAGTCTTCGCTTGCCACCCATGTGGCGACAGAAACCAGGCTCGTCTTGCCGACGCCGTTCGGGCCTTCCAGGACGACGTGCATGTCACTTTCGCGGACACGCCGGAGCAGGGCGCGAAGTTCCCTATCGCGGCCGACCAGTAGCTCGCGTCCGTCCTCGCTGCCAGGGAGTGGCTTCACGACGTAGGGGTTTCCCTTGAAGCCGAGGCTCAGCCAGAAGTCCAAGATGCTCCCCCAACAGTCGTGGTGACGGTCAATCATATGCTGGCTGGGTGTCAGCGTGGGGAAGGTGCGACCGAGGCGCTCAGGCCAGGCGTTCATGTACGAGGTGCGCGCGCAGTGCGGCGGGTGCTCGCAAGGGCCGGCGGCGACAGCCGCCGACCCCGTAACCGCCTGGCGAATCAGTCAGCCTCGGCGATGCCGATCGGGCAGGCCACGCCCGTCCCGCCGATGCCGCAGTAGCCGTTAATGTTGCGGTCGAGGTACTGCTGGTGGTAACCCTCGGCCGGGTAGAAGGGGCGGCCGTCGGAAGGGAGGATCTCCGTGGTGATCGTGCCGTAGCCGGAGCCCGTCAGGACCTTCTGGTACGCCGCGCGGGAGGTGTCGGCGGCGGCGGCCTGGGCGTCGGAGTGGGTGTAGACGGCGGAGCGGTACTGGGTACCGACGTCGTTGCCCTGGCGGAAGCCCTGGGTCGGGTCGTGGGACTCCCAGAAGAGCTTGAGCAACCGCTCGTACGAGACCTTCGACGGGTCGAAGACGACCCGGACGACCTCGGTGTGGCCCGTGAGGCCCGAGCAGACCTCCTCGTAGACGGGGTGCGGCGTGATGCCGCCCTGATAACCGACGAGGGTCGTCCAGACGCCCTCGGTCTGCCAGAACTTGCGCTCGGCGCCCCAGAAACAGCCCAGGGCGAAGTCGGCCACCTCAAGACCCTCGGGGTACGGGCCGAGCAGCGGCGTGCCCAGCACCGTGTGGCGCTCGGGTACCGCGAACTCGGACTCGGACCGACCCTTGAGCGCCTGCTCGGGCGTGGGGAGGACGGGGGTGCGTGACAGGAACATGCGGCATCTCCTCGACGGTGGGCGTTACGCACAACGCCCGGGGCCCGGAGGGGATTCCCGCCAGGCCGCCGCATCCGGCTCGGGCGTCCGGTCACGCGCGCGTGCCGCCGCGGAGTGTCGCCGTGGGTCTCGGTGCCGCGCGGGTGCCGCCGCGGAGTGTCGCCGTGGGTCTCGCCGCCGGGCCCGCGCGCCGTCGCGTCAGTGCGGCAGTGTCGCCGGGCTGCCGCCGTTGGCCTCGTAGCCCGCCACCGCCAGGTTCCGGTACACCGTGTACTCCGCCGCCGGGTCCCCGCTCAGCGTCCACGGCAGCGCGCCCACGTGGCCGTCCACGTGGACCAGTTGGTGCATGGCCTCCTGCCAGCGCTCCCCGCGGACCAGGAAGAGGATCAGCATGTGCCGGACGTGCGCCAGCATCGGGTCGTCGGCGCGCGCCGAGTGCACCGCGTACAGCGCGCCCTCCATCGCCTTGCGCACCACCTCGGTGCGGAAGAAGTCCTGGACGAGGACGATCTCCGGCAGGTGCTCGTAGACCGCGAACAGCGGCAGCGCGGCGAGCAGCGAGCCCTGCGGGGCGCGGGCGGCGGCCGACGTCGCGAACCGGTCGGCGTCCTCGCGCGAGCCGTGCCACTTCTCGCACCAGTAGTGCAGCGCGGCCAGGTGCGCGCCCATGTGCTGCGGCGCGCGGTCGATGATCTTCGCCCAGACCTGGTCGAACTCCTCGTGGCTGTAGCCGAGTCCGCGCGCGACCGCGAGCTGCACGATGTACGGGACGGGGTCCCCGGGGGCGAGCAGAGCCGCCTCCTCGCTCACCTTCCTGGCCTCTTCGAGGATGATCCGGAAGTCGTCGCTGCCGGCCGAGGACGAGCGCCACGCCTGCTGCACCAGGAACTCGGCGTGCACGGCGGCCCCGCCCGGGTCCTTCGGCGAGTCGGCCCGCCAGGCGCGCAGCCACGCACCGCCGACCCCGGGCTTCTGCTGGAGTTCGAGTGAGGCCGCGCCCGCGAACGCCTGGACGCGCTGCCAGCGGACCTCGCCCTCCTTCTCCGTCCCGGCGAGGAGCTGCGAGGCCGCCCGCCAGTCCTGCGTCGCCTGGACCACGTCGAGCACGTCGAGCAGATCCCGGTCCGGCCCCGGCATCCGTACGTCCTGCTCCTCCTGGCGCAGGAAGCCGTACGCCTCGGGGTCGGCGGCGTCCGGCGAGCCGGGCGCGACCTGACGGATGCCGACGCCGGACCGGCGGCGCCTCACGTACGGGGTCACGACAGCGATCAACAGAGCCAGCGCCATCAGGAACCAGAGAATCTCCATGTGCCCATTGTCCAGGACACTCCCTGAGACATCGGGCGGCGGTCCCCGGCCCTCGGGACTACGCTCCTGAACCATGAGCGATGAGCACATCCACCAGAGCTTCGAGACCCGCGCGATCCACGCGGGCAACACCGCCGACCCGCTGACCGGCGCGGTCGTCCCGCCGATCTACCAGGTCTCCACCTACAAGCAGGACGGCGTGGGCGGACTGCGCGGGGGCTACGAGTACAGCCGGAGCGCCAACCCCACGCGCACCGCGCTGGAGGAGAACCTCGCGGCCCTCGAAGGCGGCCGCCGCGGGCTGGCCTTCGCCTCCGGTCTGGCCGCCGAGGACTGCCTGCTGCGCACGCTGCTCGCCCCCGGCGACCACGTGGTGATCCCCAACGACGCCTATGGCGGCACCTTCCGGCTCTTCGCCAAGGTCGTCCAGCGCTGGGGCGTGGACTTCTCCGTGGCCGACACCTCCGACGTCGACGCGGTGCGCGCCGCGGTCAACGACCGTACGAAGGTGATCTGGGTCGAGACCCCGTCGAACCCGCTGCTCGGCATCACCGACATCGCGGCGGTCGCGGCCGTGGCCCGGTCGGCGAGCGCGAAGCTCGTCGTCGACAACACCTTCGCCTCGCCCTACCTCCAGCAGCCGCTGTCGCTCGGCGCGGACGTCGTCGTGCACTCGCTGACGAAGTACATGGGCGGCCACTCGGACGTCGTGGGCGGCGCCCTGGTGACGGCCGACGAGGCGCTCGGCGAGGAGCTGGCGTACCACCAGAACGCGATGGGCGCGGTGGCCGGTCCGTTCGACTCGTGGATCGTGCTGCGTGGCATCAAGACGCTCGCCGTCCGCATGGACCGGCACAGCGAGAACGCGGGCAAGATCGTGGAGATGCTGACGCAGCACCCGAAGGTCACCCAGGTCCTGTACCCGGGTCTGCCGGAGCACCCGGGCCACGAGATCGCCGCCAAGCAGATGAAGGCCTTCGGCGGAATGATCTCCTTCCGGGTGGAGGGCGGCGAGGAGGCGGCGGTCGAGGTCTGCAACCGCGCGAAGCTCTTCACCCTCGGCGAGTCCCTCGGCGGCGTCGAGTCGCTGATCGAGCACCCGGGCCGCATGACGCACGCGAGCGTGGCGGGCTCGGCCCTGGAGGTCCCGGCGGACCTGGTCCGCCTCTCCGTGGGCATCGAGAACGTGGACGACCTGCTCGCGGACCTGCGCCAGGCGCTGGGCTAGTACCGGCAGGAGCGGGCCCGTGGCCGAGTGGTACGGCCGGTGCCCGCGTCTCCACGCATTGCCCGCGTCTCCACGCGTTCCAGTCGGGCGCTCCTGCGAGGGGCGCCCGACTGCGGTCACCGCCCGGTCAGGCCGGTACCTTCTCGTCCTCCAGCGATTCCCGGATCATCTTCCGCAGCTCGGGGCTGTCCTCGTGCCCATGCACCGAGATCGCGTGTTCGGTCGCGGCGCGGACGACTTCCTCTTCCTCACCGGTGATGGTGAGGGTGCAGCCCATCACGCTGGGTTCCTTGCGGCAGTCGGCGACTTTCCTGGTCATGAGACCTCCTCGACTCGCCCTGCTTCTTCCAGGCTAAGTCCGCCGTCACCAGCCTTCGAGCGGTGGCGTCGTCTCCGCGGGCGGCACGCTCCAGGGCTCGGCCACCGTCGCCCAGACCGCGAAGGCGAGCACGGCCACGACGAGCAGCATCCACAGGGCCCGGCGGACGGCCCGGTCGCGGTGGAGCAGCCGGGCGCCGCGCGTCATGGCCCGCGCGACCAGTTCGGCGGGGACCTGCGGGTGCGGGGATTCCAGCATCCGCCGCACCTCGTCCTCGTACCGGCTCACGAGGCGAGGCTCCCGCCGCGTCGGTCCCGCAGCGCGGACACGGACCGGGCGCAGATGGCCCGTACGCGCTCCTCGGCCAGTCCGAGCAGGGCCGCGGTCTGCTCCTCGGCCACCCCCTCGTACAGCCGCAGCACCACGACGAGACGTTCCTGCGGAGTGAGCGCGGAGAGGAGGCCGCCCCGGCCGCGGTGGTGCCGCCAGGCGGTGCGCGCGAAGCGGGTGGCGAGGTCGGCGCGGGTGCGGTCGTACGGATCCTCGCCGCGCAGCCGGTCCCAGTGGGCGTAGGTGTGGGCGAGGGAGGCGGTCAACAGGGCCTGGGCGCGCGGGTTGGCGTCCCGCGTCTCCGCGGTCAGCAGCGTCGCGGCATGCAGCAGCCGCCCCGCCGCCCCCGCCACGAACGCCTCGAACTGCCGGGCGCGGAAGCGGTTCTCGCCCGACCGGCCGTCCTGTCGATCTCGCACGTCCTCATATGAGGACAGGGGACGGCCGGGGTCAAGAGGTCGCGCCGGACTCCGTGTCGGTGGCGGGCGGCAGGCCCGACTGCCGGGCGGAGAGCGCGGAGTTGAAGCGGGTGAGCAGGGTGCAGAAGGATTCGCGCTCCGCCGGCGTCCAGCCCTCCGTCACCTGTGCCATCAGCTCGCGGCGCGAGGCGCGGACCTCCTCCAGGCGGGCCAGGCCGCGCGGGGAGAGCTGGAGCACGACCGCGCGCCCGTCCTCGGGGTGCGAGGTGCGCTTGACCAGGCCCGTGTCCACGAGCGGGGCGACCTGGCGGGTGACGGTCGAGGAGTCGATGCCCATGCCCGCCGCGAGCGCCTTGACGCCCATCGGACCTTCCTGGTCGAGCCGGTTCAGGAGCAGGTACGCCGCCCGGTCCATCGAGTTGCGGAGCTGGCCGGTGCCGCCGAGGCGGGTCTGTTCGGCCCGGCGCGCGAAGACGGCCACCTGGTGCTGGAGGGCATCGAGGAGACCGGGGTCAAGCTCAGTCGTCATGTCCTGAGATGTGGGCATGGCTGTGGGGGCTCTCTCGTGCGGCGGTCGGTTGGTGGGGGACAGAGTACGCGGACCCGCGAGGGTCCGTACCTGCGCTGCGCAAACCGGCTGCGACGACCTCTCGCCGGGCGGCCACGAGCCACGTGAGCTGCGAGACTTGCTGTCATGAGCTTCCGTCGGCCAGACCCCTTGCATCCGCTGATCCTCGACGACGTGCGCGGGGCGCAGAAGATGCTGTCCGGGGTGGCCCGGATGACCGCGATGGAGGGGAGCCGGCATCTGTCCTCGCTGGTGGGAGCCCCGGTTCACCTCAAGTGCGAGAACCTTCAACGAACGGGTTCGTTCAAGCTGCGCGGCGCGTACGTACGGATCGCGGGGCTCCGTCCCGAGCAGCGGGCGGCCGGGGTGGTCGCCGCGTCGGCGGGCAACCACGCGCAGGGTGTCGCCCTCGCCTCCGCGCTGCTCGGGGTGCACTCCACGGTCTTCATGCCGGTCGGCGCCCCGCTGCCGAAGGTCGCCGCGACCCGGGAGTACGGGGCCGAGGTGCGGCTGCACGGCCACGTCGTGGACGAGACGCTGGCGGCGGCGGAGGAGTACGCGGCGGAGACCGGCGCGGTCTTCATCCACCCCTTCGACCACCCGGACATCATCGCGGGGCAGGGCACGGTCGGCCTGGAGATCCTGGAGCAGTGCCCGGAGGTCCGCACGATCCTGGTGGGCGTCGGCGGGGGAGGGCTCGTGGCCGGTGTCGCGCTCGCGGTGAAGTCGGTACGTCCCGACGTGAAGGTGATCGGCGTGCAGGCGGAGGGCGCGGCCGCCTATCCGCCGTCGCTGGCCGCGGGGCATCCGGTGGCGATCGGGTCGCCGGTGACGATGGCGGACGGGATCAAGGTCGGGCGGCCCGGCGATGTGCCGTTCGCGATCGTGCGCGAGTACGTGGACGAGATCCGTACCGTCTCCGAGGACGCGCTCTCCTCGGCGCTGCTGCTCTGTCTGGAGCGGGCGAAGCTGGTCGTGGAACCGGCCGGCGCGAGCCCGGTCGCGGCGCTGCTGAGCGACCCGAGGGCGTTCCAGGGGCCGGTGGTGGCGGTCCTGTCGGGCGGGAACGTCGATCCGGTGCTGATGCAGCGGGTCCTGCGGCACGGCATGGCGGCGGGGGGCCGCTATCTGAGCCTGCGGCTGCGGGTGACGGACCGGCCGGGCGCGCTGGCGACGCTGCTCGCGGTGCTGACGGTGGTGGACGCGAACGTCCTTGACGTGAGCCATGTGCGCACCGATCCCCGTCTGGGGCTGACGGAGGCGGAGGTGGAACTGCACCTGGAGACGAAGGGTCCCGAGCACTGCCGGGAGGTCGAGGCGGCACTGCGGGACGCGGGGTACGTGGTGATGGCGTAATCCCCTTGTGGTTCGCGATATATCGCGTTAGCGTGTGGTCCGGGTCACACAATCCGTGGGCGGCGGCTGCCGTTCAAACCTAAACTTGGGCGGAAACGCCCGAATTCCTGGGAGAACCCACATGCCAGGCGCGATCTACGCCGAGGGTCTGGTGAAGACCTTCGGCGACGTACGAGCTCTGGACGGCGTGGACCTCGACGTACCCGAGGGCACGGTCCTGGGCCTGCTCGGCCCCAACGGCGCGGGGAAGACGACCGCCGTGCGGGTGCTGACGACACTCCTCCAGCCGGACAGCGGAAAGGCGTTCGTCGCGGGAATCGACGTACGGAAGCACCCCAACGAGGTCCGGCGGTCCATCGGGCTCTCCGGCCAGTTCGCCGCCGTCGACGAGTATCTGACCGGCCGCGAGAACCTCCAGATGGTCGGGCAGCTCTACCAGTTGAACGCCAGGCGGGCGAAGGCGCGGGCGGACGAGCTGCTGGAACGGTTCAACCTCGCCGACGCGGCCGACCGCACCGCCAAGACGTACTCCGGCGGCATGCGCCGCCGCCTCGACCTCGCCGCCGCGCTCGTCGTCTCCCCGCCCGTGATGTTCATGGACGAGCCGACGACCGGCCTCGACCCGCGGAACCGGCAGGCGCTCTGGGAGGTCATCCAGGAGCTCGTCGCGGGCGGTACGACCCTTCTCCTGACCACGCAGTACCTGGAGGAGGCCGACCACCTGGCCCACGACATCTGCGTCATCGACCACGGCAAGGTCATCGCCCGCGGCACCTCGGACCAGCTCAAGGCCCAGACCGGCGGCGAGCGCGTCGAGGTCGTCGTCCACGAGCCGGAGATGATCGCCCCGACCCGGGACGTCCTCGCCCGTTACGGCCTGGCGGGCATCGGCCACGGCGAGGTCTCCGTCGAGAACCACACCCGCAAGCTCACCGTCCCGGTCACCGGCGGAGCCAAGCTGCTGGCCGAGGTCATCCGCGACCTGGACACCGTCGGCGTCGAGATCGACGACATCGGACTGCGCCGCCCCACCCTCGACGACGTCTTCATCTCGCTGACCGGCCACGCGGCCGAACGGGAGGACGAGGAGTCCGGCGGAGCGGCACAGGACGCGAAGGGTCGCGGCCGTGACCAGAGGGAGGCGGCGAAGTGACCGCAGTGAACGAAGCCGTCGCGGCCCCGAAGCCGCGCGGCGGCATCGCCCAGTCCATCGGCGACTCGCTGGTCGTCGCCAAGCGCAACCTGATCCGGATGTCCCGCATCCCCGAGATGGTCGTCTTCGGGCTCATCCAGCCGATCATGTTCGTGGTGCTGTTCAGCTTCGTCTTCGGCGGCTCCATGACCATCGGGGGCACGACGGACCCCCTCGTGTACCGCGAGTTCCTGATGGCCGGCATCTTCGCCCAGACGGTCACCTTCGCCACGGCCGGCGCGGGCGCGGGCATCGCCGACGACATGCACAAGGGCCTGATCGACCGCTTCCGCTCCCTGCCGATGGCCCGCGGCGCGGTCCTCACCGGCCGCACCCTGGCCGACCTGGTGCAGACCGCCCTCACGGTCGTGGTCCTCGCGATCGTCGCCCTCCTGGTCGGCTGGCGCATCCACGAGGGCGTCCCGAAGGCCCTGGGCGCCTTCGCCCTGCTGCTCCTCCTCGGCTACGCCTTCTCCTGGATCGGCGCACTGATCGGCCTCTCGGTCCGCACACCGGAGGCCGCCACGTCCGGCGGCCTGATCTGGCTCTTCCCGGTCACGTTCATCTCGATCGCGTTCGTGGACTCCGCCCAGATGGCGTCCTGGCTGCAGCCGATCGCCGAATGGAACCCCTTCAGCGCGACGGTCCAGGCGTGCCGCGTCCTGTTCGGCAACCCGGGGGTCTCGACATCCGACGCCTGGCCGATGCAGCACCCGGTGTGGGCGTCGATCCTCTGGTCGGTGCTGATCATCGTGGTGTTCAGGACACTGTCGGTGCGGAAGTACCGCTCGGCGACCGCGTAGCGGCGACCGCCTAGGGACTGTCCGGGCTAGGGGGCGTAGCCCGAGACGACGACGCCGCCGGCGAGGCCGATGAAGACGGCCCCGCCGGCGGCGACGGCGCCGGTGGCCACGTCCTCGCCCTCCACGGCGGCCGTCCCCTCGGGCGTGTTGAACGTCCTCTCGGCGGAACCGGGGACAGAGGCCGGCGGATCGGTCACCGGAACCGAGGCGACCGTCGACTGCCTGCCGGTCAGCAGCCGGTCACCGGCGAACGCCACCCACTCCCCTTCGACGACCCGCCTCCAGCGTTCGGCGCCGGACTTCAGGTCGTACGTCGAGAGCGTCGCGCCGTCGCTCAGCGCCACCACTCCCGTGGAGTTCACCGCCAAGGCCGTCACCTGGGTCCCCCGCCCGACCGTCCGCTCCCGCTTCAGGGTGCGGGCGTCGAGGACCTCGACGCCGTCCTGCCCCGCCTGCGGACAGAGCACGCGGCGCGCGCCGACGATGATCCGGTAGCAGCCGTCGAGGCCCTGAGCCCGGGCCGTCTGGCTGCCCGTCCGGGCGTCCAGCGCCAGCACCGTGCCGTTCCCGGGGACGTAGACCTGTCCGCCGGAGGCCACGGGGGACTCGGGGAAGACGCTGATCGGCTGCCGCCACCGTTCCTTCGGAGGGCCGTCCCCCGACAGCGGGACCGCCGTCACCAGACCGGACGGCTTCTCGAAGTCCGTGGTGTCGACATAGGTCGTGTACAGGACGTTGTCGCGCAGGTCCGTCCCCTTGACGCCGAACACGCCCCCCGGCCCGGCCAGCCGTCCGACCTCACTGCCGTCGCTCAGCCGGTACCCGACGAGCCCGTCACGTCCAGTCATCCAGGCGACGTCCCCGACGACCGCCGGGTACTGCGCGCCGACCCGCAGCTCATCGCCCGCCGAGGGCTTCGACCACAGCTTCTTCCCGTCGGCCGCCCGCAACGCCACGGCCGCACCGCCGTCGCCCGAGCAGACCAGGATCTCCGGGCCCAGCGCGCACGGGCCGACGCCCGCGTCCGTCCTGGTCGCCCAGGGCGACCAGCCGGCGGGGCGGGCCGTGCGGTCGGAGCCGTCCTTGCCGAAGTCGCCGGAATGACCTTCGCCGCCGAAGGGCTGGATCACATGGTCAAGGGCGGCGGGCGTGGCGCTCGCGCCGGGTGACGCGCTGCTCGACCGCACGCCGCCGCTCGGCGTCGCCCCCGCCGAACCGCCCTGCCCGCCCTGCCCGTCCGTCCGGTCGAGCAGCACCACACCCACGGTCGCCACGGCGGCCACGGCCACCGCCCCAGCCGCGATCCGCCGCCACGGCCTGCGCCGTACCTGCGCCTCGGCGACAGCCGGCCGAACCCCCGCGGCCGTCGGGGAGTACGGAACCTGCGGGGCGAGCGTCGGCAGGTCGGCCACGCCCGCCCCGGACGCCGCCGCCTCGCCGATCCGCCGGGCGGATTCCCCGTACTCGGCAAGGAGCGAGAGCACCCCGCCCGGCCACGGGAACGCCGCCGGGACCTCCGCTCCGAGCAGCGCCACGAGCTCCGCGGCAGACGGCCGCTCCGCCGGGTCGAGCCGCAGACACCGCTCCACCACCGGTCGCAACTCCGTTGGCACACGGTCCAGTTCGGCATCGGCCCGGCTGATCCGGAAGACGACCGACGCCATCTCCTCGTCGTGGAACGGCCCGCGTCCGCTCGCCGCGAAGGCGAGGACGGCGCCCAGGCAGAACACGTCCGACGCGGGCACGACCGCCCGGCTGCCGATCAGATGCTCCGGAGACATGAACCCCGGCGAGCCCACCACGAGCCCCGTCGACGTGAGCGCCGTCGCCTCGAAGGCCTGCGCGATGCCGAAGTCGATGAGCTTCGGTCCGGCGGCCCCGAGCAGGACGTTCGCCGGCTTCAGGTCCCGGTGCAGCACCTTTGCCCCGTGCACGGACTCCAACGCCCGGGCGAGCGCCGCGCCCAGCGCCCGTACGGTGTCGACCGGCAGGGCGCCCGCCCGGGTGACCGCCTCGGCGAGCGAGGGCCCGGGCACGTACTCGGTCGCCAGCCAGGGCACGGCCGCGTCGGCGTCGACGAGGAGCGCCGCGTACGGGCTGTTCACGGCCCGCGCCGCCGTGATCTCGCGCCGGAAGCGCGTCCGGAAGTCCCCGTCGACCTCCAGGTCCTCCCGGACGGTCTTCACGGCGGCCATCCGGTACGGATCGGCCGTCGGCGCGTCAGCCCGGCACGCCAGATGGACCTCACCCATACCGCCCGCCCCCAGCCGGGCGAGCAGCCGGTAGGGGCCGACGAGGCGTGGGGGCTGCCCGGCAGGCAGTGCTTCCAGCACCGAACACGTCCTTTCAGTACGTCACTTGGGAAGCTCGACGGACGCGACGACGCCCTGGTCGTAGACGACGTACGCGATACCGCCGATCGGCAGCACGTCCGGGGCGCGGATCTCCCAGGCGAAGACCCGACCCTCGTACGACTGCGAGTACTCCTTCGGGGCACGTGGCCCGGGGGCCCCGGGCACCGCTCGGGCCTCCAGACCGGAGGGCTTGCCGTCCGTGCCGAGACGCACGGTGTAGAGCGAGGAGAAGTCGGCGTACACGACCTGCGAGCCGGCGAGCAGCGGGGTGGAGACGGCCTGCTCCAGCCCCGCGGGGGCCGCCTTGGTCGCGTACCGCGCCAGCCGCTTTCCGGTCTTCGCGTCATGGATCGAGATGCCCCTGCCGTCTCCGGCGACGACCGTGCGGGAGTCCATGGCCAGGGGGTTCAGGCCCGCCAGCGAGGTCGGGAGGTCCGCCTTGGGCGCCAGGGTGGCGGCGTCCATGACCCGCAGAACGGTCTGCCTGGTCCCGTCCTGCGGGTTGGACCGGACGTCGGTGCAGTAGGCCGACGAGCCCAGGACACGTACGGTCTCGCAGCCGGCGGCCTTCTCCGCGACCTGCCCGAGCAGCGTCCCGTTCCTCGCGTCGTACGCGACGAGCCCGGCGTCACCGAGCGCGTACACCCGCCCCTGCGCGAAGGCCACGGCATCGAAGGGGCGGAACTGCGCGCGGCTCAAGGCCGAGTTGGTGAGGGACTTGGTCCACACCGGCTTGCCGTCGGCCAGCGAGAACGCGGTCAGGTCGACCATCTCCCTGGCCCCTTCCTTCATGGGGGAGGGCGTCGTCGTGAAGACCATTCCGCCGCCCACGACGGGTCGGCTCTCCGCGTCCTGCGCCCCCCATGCCTCGGCCTCCCAGCGGATCTCCCCGGTCCGCGCGTCGCGGACCTGGAGCTTCTCCCGGGAGGTGATCACCACGGAGGAACCGTGGACCGCCGGCCGCGCGGACGACCCGGCGATGAACATGCCGCCGGTGGGACCGATGAAGCTGCGGTTGTCACGCGGGTCCTCGATCAGGTCGGCGGTCCACAGCTCCTTCCCGCTCGTCGTGTCCAGGGCCTCGTACCGTCCGTCCGTCGTCCGGCACACCACCACGGACTCGCCCGCCGAGCAGCCGAACGCCGGCGCGCTCAGCTTCGCCTTCCACGGCTTCCAGCCGGTTGGCCGCTGCGCCACGTTCTGCGGGACGACACCGGAGGCGTCGGGAAGCCCGCGGTCGTCGACGCCGGAGACCTCGGGGGCGGAGGCGGTCGGCGGGGCCGCCGGGACCGGCGGCCGCTTCTCGGCCTCCGGCCACAGCAGATACGTCC
>NZ_JBHUYJ010000047.1:5622-57430 GCF_042668715.1 Streptomyces sp. NPDC057271 | reverse complement strand
CACCCCCCAGGTCATCCGTTCGACAGGGGGACACAGTCATGCCGGGCCCGGAGGCCAGCGGCCCTCTTGCAGGACCGCAAAGAACATAACGGGGGGCTTCGTGCCCTCGGGGCGCAGCAGGAGCCCGGTGACGGCCCGGTCCCGGTAGAGGGTGGTCTGCCCGAGGTGGAGAAAGGTGTCCGGGCGGGGGCCGGTCTCCTGCTCGCTGCCGTCGACGGAGCGGGTCGCCTCGCGCACCTCCCGCTGGAAGAGCATGCCGGGCAGGGAGGCGGCGGCGAGGAGCAGGGCCACTCCGAAGCCGACGCCGAGCACGGTCAGGACGGTGCGGAGCAGGCCCGAGCGGCCTCCGGTGACCGCGAACCGGGCGCCGAGCGTCAGGTCGCGGGACCAGGTACGGAGCCTCATGCCGCCCACTCCGTGGAGCGGACGGCGCCGTCGCGGACGACGACCTCGCGGTCGGAGTAGGCGGCGACGCGGGCTTCGTGGGTGACGAGGACGACGGCGGCGCCGGTGTCCCGGGCCGCGTCCGTGAACAGCTCCATGACGCGTTCGCCGTTGAGGGAGTCGAGCGCGCCGGTGGGTTCGTCGGCGAAGAGCACCCGCGGGGCGGTGACCAGCGAGCGGGCGACCGCGACCCTCCCCCTAGGCCCTGGCGGCCTGGGGGGACCCCCAGCCCTGGCCGCCGGATATCTCGCCGGGCCGCTTGCCGGCGATGTCGCCGATCTCCAGGCGGTCCAGCCACTCCCGGGCGCGGGACTCGGCGCCCTTGCGCCGTTCGCCGTTCAGACGGAGCGGAAGGGCGACGTTCTCGACGCAGGTCAGCTCCGGCACGAGCTGACCGAACTGGAAGACGAAGCCGAAGTCGGCGCGGCGCAGGGCGCTGCGCTCGCCGTCCGACATCGTGGTGAGCTCGCGCCCGTCGTAGGCGATGGTTCCGGCGTCGGGCCGGACGATTCCGGCGAGGCAGTGCAGGAGCGTGGACTTCCCGGAGCCCGAGGGGCCCATCACGGCGACGACCTCGCCGGCCCGGATGGCGAACTCGGCGCCCGAGAGCGTCGGGGTCGGTCCGTACGCCTTGTCCAGGCCGCTCGCCCGGAGCAGAGGGGTGGCGGTCATCGGCGGATCTCCTCGGCGAGGCGGTCGAGCCGGGCGGCGGTCAGCTCCAGCCAGCGCAGGTCGGCTTCGAGGTGGAAGAGGGCGTGGTCGCAGATCAGCTGGTCGGCGAGGTCGCCGCTCTTCTTGCGCCGGGTCAGGTCGCGCATCAGCCGGAGGTGCTCGGCGCGCTGGACGTCGAGCAGCCCGGCGGCGCCGCGTCCGGTGAGGAGCGCGAGGACGACCTTGGTGTAGAGCGTGGACTGGAGGTACGGCTCCGGCTTCTCGGGCCGGCTCAGCCACTGCTCGACGTCGGTGACGCCGGCCTCGGTGATGGCGTACCGCTTCCGCTCGGGCCCTTCGCCTGCCTCGATGCTGTCGACCTCGACCAGGCCGTTCTTCAGAAGCCGGGACATCGTCGAGTAGACCTGCCCGTAGTGCAGCGGACGGTCGTGGCCGAACTTCTCGTCGAAGGCCCGCTTGAGGTCGTAGCCGTGGCGCGGACCGGACTCCAGGAGCCCGAGAAGGGTGTGTCCGATTGACATGCCGTCACTGTACACCCTGTGTATACGCACGATGTATAGCTGCGGTGACCAGGGAGAGCGCGGATGTGACCCGCGACGCACAACCATCCGCGTCCCAGAAGCGTCGGTTTCACCGTAAGCAGGTGCTGATTCTCACGTCCGGAAAAGACCGGATCGAGTGCACTTTGTCGGCATCGGCGGTGTTAGCTTGCTGAGCTGACTCGGAGCGGTCACCTGCCCGACCACCACCACGACACCACCACGCCGACGACACCACGACGACGAGACCACGACGAGCGGAGCGACGGAGAACATGGGCCGAGCGGACAAGGGCCAGGGGAAGAAGGGCGGGCGCATACGCCGCCTCTTCACCTGGAAGAAGATCCTGGGCACGTTCTTCGTCGGCTGCCTGCTCGTGATGGGCGCCTTCTACACGATCTACCTGATGGTCCCGGTGCCGACGGCCAACGCGCAGGCGACCATGCAGAGCAACGTGTACAAGTACGCGGACGGCAGGATCCTCGCCCGTACCGGCGAGATCAACCGCGAGATCGTCGGCCTGGAGAAGATCCCGCTCGACGTGCAGTACGCCTTCGTCGCGGCCGAGAACAAGACCTTCTACAAGGACCACGGCATCGACATCAAGGGCACCGCGCGCGGCGCCCTGAACACGATCACCGGCAAGGGCAAGCAGGGTGGTTCGACCATCACCCAGCAGTACGTGAAGAACTACTACCTGGACCAGGACCAGACGGTCACCCGCAAGCTCCGCGAAATGGTGATCGCGCTCAAGGTCGACCAGCGCATGTCGAAGACCGAGATCCTCGCCGGCTACATGAACACCAGCTTCTACGGCCGCAGCGCGTACGGCATCCAGGCCGCCTCGCAGTCGTACTACGGCGTCGACGCCTCGAAGCTGAACGTCGCCCAGGGCGCCTACCTCGCCTCGCTGCTCCAGGCCCCGAACCAGTACGACTGGACCGCCGCCACGCCCACCGGGCGCAAGCTGGTCGAGGACCGCTGGAACTACACCCTCGACAACATGGTCGAGGAGGGCTGGCTCGACCCGACCGAGCGCGCCACGCTGAAGTTCCCCGCCCCGCGCAAGGAGAAGGCCGCCCCCGGCATGGAGGGCCAGCGCGGCTACCTCGTCGAGGCCGCCAACCAGGAGCTGATGCGGCAGGGGATCAGCGCCGAGGACATCAAGGCCGGCGGCTGGACGATCACCCTCAACATCGACGAGCAGAAGCAGAAGGACCTGGTCAAGGCGGTCGAGCGGCAGCTGGAGAAGAAGCTCGACCGCAAGGGCGACAAGAAGGACGCCACCGTACAGGCGGGCGCCACCTCCGTCGACCCGAAGACCGGCAAGGTCGTCGCGATGTACGGCGGCGTCGGCGCCACCGAGCACTGGACGTCGAACGCCACCCGCCGCGACTACCAGCCCGCCTCGACGTTCAAGCCGATCGTCCTCGCCTCCGCGCTCGACAACCGCGCCCTCACCCAGGACGGCCGGAAGATCGGCCTCGGCACGATCTACGACGGCACCAGCAAGCGGCCCGTGGTCGGCAGCTCCATCGCGTTCAACCCGGAGAACGAGGACAACCGCAGCTACGGCCCGGTCACCGTCCAGAAGGCCACCAACAGCTCGATCAACTCCGTGTACGCGCAGATGATCGTGGACGTCGGCCCGGGCACCACCAAGAAGACCGCGCTCGACCTCGGCATGAAGGACGGGGCGGACTTCGGGGAGACCCCCGCGATGTCCCTCGGCACCATGGGCGCCTCCACCTGGGACATGGCCGGCGTCTACGCCACGCTCGACAACCACGGCGTCAAGGTCACCCCGACGATCGTGAAGTCCGCCGAGCACAAGGACCGCAAGGCCGAGCCGGTGAAGTCGATCGGCGGCCAGGTCATCAGCCGCGAGGCCGCCGACACCGTCACCAAGGCGATGACCGGCGTCGTCCGCAGCGGCTCCGGCTTCCGGGCCGCCGGCGACTACGCGGCGGCCGGCAAGACCGGAACCTCGGAGAACAACCGCTCCGCCTGGTTCGTCGGCTACACCCCCGAACTGGTCACCGCCGTCGGCCTCTTCGGCGAGGACCCCAAGGGCAACCAGGTCACCCTGACCGACACGATCAACCCGGGCCGAGCCAACGGTGGACGTACCCCCGCCGAGATCTGGGGCGACTACACCACCGCGGCACTCGACGGCGGCTCCGACGCCCGCTTCGACCTGGAGACCGACGGCCTCGGCGACGTCGTGGAACCGGACCCGACCACGACGCCCACCGGCGACGCCCCGACGTCGACCCCGCCGCCCGTCACCGAGTCCCCGGACCCGACGCCCCCGCCGACCTCGACGGCGACCACGCCGCCGCAGCCGACGGACACGACCACGGTGCCGCCGCCGCCCACGCAGACGACGGACCCGGTGCCGCCGACGATCGAACCGCCGGTCGACGGCGACATCGGCGACGAGAACATCCGCCCCGAGCGGTGACACGACGAAGGCCGGACCCGAGAGGGGTCCGGCCTTCGTCGTGTCACGCTCAGATACGCGTCGGCAGTTCGAACCAGACGACCTTGCCGCCCGAGAGCCGGGTCGCCCCCCACCGACGGGCCAGCCGGTTCACCAGGAAGAGCCCGCGCCCGCCCTCATCCGTGTCCCGCGCCCGCCGCTGCCGGGGCAGCTGCGGCGAGTCGTCGCCGACCTCGCAGCGCAGGACGTCGGTCCTGAGCAGACGCAGCGTCACCGGCCGCTCCGCGTACCGCACGGCGTTCGTCACGACCTCGCTGATCAGCAGCTCGACCGAGTCCGAGAGCTCCTCCAGGTCCCAGCGGGCCAGCGCCCGCCGCGCGAGCCGCCGCGCCCGTCCCGGCGCCGCGTCCTCCGGCTCCAGGA
Organism: Streptomyces sp. NPDC057271; assembly: GCF_042668715.1. NCBI lineage: Bacteria > Bacillati > Actinomycetota > Actinomycetes > Kitasatosporales > Streptomycetaceae > Streptomyces > Streptomyces sp. NPDC057271. The sequence goes on along the minus strand of NZ_JBHUYJ010000047.1, from coordinate 52,909 downwards.
ACCAGTACGCCACGTCACTCGGCGCGATCCCGTCGAAACGGGCCGCGAGGAGCGCGATGTCGTCGTCCCGGTCGCCCGGGCCGAGCATGTCGAGGACGTCGTCGCAGAGGGCCTCCAGGGGCGGGGAGTGGTCCGGGCCGGTCAGCTGCGCGGTCGCCGCCAGGCGCTCGCGGAGCTGCTCTATCCCGGTCCACACGTCCCTCAGCCGCGACTCGACCAGACCGTCCGTGTACAGCAGCAGCGTGGCGCCCGCCGGGGCGTCCAGCTCGACCGCCTCGAAGTCGACCCCGCCCACGCCGATCGGGGCGCCCGGCGGGACGCGCAGGACCTCGGCACGGCCCCCGAGGTGGAGCAGTATCGGCGGCGGATGGCCCGCGTTGGCGATGGTGATCCGGTGCGAGACCGGGTCGTACACCGCGTACATGCAGGTCGCCATCCGGTCCTGGCCGAGCCGCTGGGCCTGCTCGTCCAGGTGGTGCAGGACCTCCTGGGGCGGGAGGTCGAGCCCGGCGAGGGTCTGCGCCGTCGTCCGCAGCTGGCCCATGATCGCCGCGGACGTCATGGAGTGGCCCATGACGTCGCCGACGACCAGCGCCACCCGGCTGCCGGGCAGCGGGATCGCGTCGTACCAGTCGCCGCCCACCCGGGCCGTCTCGGCGGCCGGCAGATAGCGGGAGGCGAGCCGGACGCCGGTCGGCTGCGGCAGCGAGTCCGGGAGCATCGTGCGCTGGAGTTCGTCGGCGATGTACGCCTCACGGCCGTAGAGCACGGCCTTGTCGATGCCGAGCGCGGTGTGGGTGGCGAGCTGGGCCGCGACGAGCAGGTCGTTGGGCTCGAAGGCGGGCCGCTCCGGTCGGCGCAGGAAGACGGCGGCGCCGATGACCCGGCGACGGCCCCGCAGCGGCGCCAGGATCGCCCGGTGCCCGGCGGGCAGCACGTGCTCCCGCCCGAGCAGTTCGGACAGGGCGGTGCGGGCGGCTGCGGAGTCGCCGAAGACCGGCCGCACCCCGCGCAGCACCTCCGCCAGGTTGCCGCCGGAGCGCACCTCGCAGAGTTCGGCCGCGGGGGTCGGGTCCGGGTCGGGGACGAGCGTCAGCTCCTCGCCCTCCACGTCCGTTAAACGGAGCCGGTCGGTGCGGCGGAGCCGCAGCACGAACGGCGCGACCGGCCGTTCGTCGCCGACCGGGAGCGGGTCGCGCAGATAGACCAGGATCGCGTCGGAGAAGGTCGGCACGGTCGCCCGGCAGAGCCCGAGCACGATCTCGTCGAGGTCGATCCCGCGCGCGATCCGCCGGGTCGCCGCGCCCACGAACCGCAGCCGGTCGCCCTCGCGCCGGGCCGCGGCGCCGTCCTGCGACTGCGGGGCGCCGGTGGTGCCCGGAGCGCCCGGGGCGGCGTTCACGGCCATCGCGGCCGCCGGGGCGCCCGCCTGCGTGGGCGGGCCGCCCGCGGCGGGGGCCGCGGCCGTCGTCACCTGTCCGGGCACGGGACGGCCTCCGCCGTCGCCCGTGCCGTCGGGGGTGTGCTCACGGTCGGCGCCCGGCGTGTCGTCGGGGCGTCTGTCGGCGGCGGACCGGGGACCTGCCGAACCGGGCTGCGCCGGCACCGGCGCCTCGGCCGCTTGCTGCCGGGGGCGGGTGCGCTCGTGCGGCCGGGCAGCCAGCGGCTGCCGGCCTTCGTGGGAGGTGGGATGCTCCGTCACGCGTGGGATTCCGTCCGTCCGGGCCGGTGGTGCGATGCACTCGCTCTTCTCGCCGATGCCGCGCCTTCACGGGGGATAAACCCCTGGCGCGCGGTGGATCTGAATGCCCCGCGAGCAGCGGCTACGACAGGGGTCGGCACACCCGGGCAGACGTCCGGCACTGCTCTCCCCTCAAGAATGACTTACGGTCAGGTCCTGCGCTGTGCTCTGTGGTTGACACCGTGTTCGGTGGATCATCGTCGTGCGGAGGACGATCCTACGTTTGCACCCGGGGGGCGCATCAAGGGTCTCACGGTGCCGTTCGCGCCGGGGTGCGATCCCAGTCCGACGGCAGCTCGGGAACGGTCCACCCGGGATCGGGCCGCCAGTCCTCCCACCCGTCGCGGAACGGCGCCCCCCAGGCCCGGATCAGGTCGACGGCGGCGCTGCCCGCCGCCCGGACGCGCGCGGCCTGCGCCGCGTCCATCAGACCGGCCCGCTGGGCCTGCGCGAACTCGTCCTCGTCCCGCCAGAGCCAACTGCGGTCGGGATAGACGGAGATGTCCAGGAAGTGGTCCTCGGAGTCGACGCCGCCGGACCACCGCGTGTGCGGCTCCTCCAGGTTCACGTACCAGCTGCGGAACTGCCAGCCGCGCTCCCAGAACAGCCAGACCGACCACGGTTCGCCGGGCCGTGCCAGCTTCAGCACACCCGTCCCGAACCAGCGCGAGCGGATCGTGGTGCGCGGGGCGGTGTAGCGGGTGGCGAGCGGTTCCTGGTGGACGGGCGTGCCGTCGGCGAGCACCGGCTTGACGCACTCGGTGCCCGGCGCCATCCAGACGGCGAGCAGGCCGGGGGTGTCGCGCACGACCGTCACGGGCCGGCAGATGTGCACGTCGCCGAAGGCGTTGTCGCGGTAGCGCCAGAGGATGTGATCCCCCGGCGCCCAGTGTGGAGAACCGCCCGATCCTGTCATGCGCAGATATTAGGGGTGCGCCCCCTCGCCCGCTGCGATGCAGGTCACGGATGAGTCATACGCAGGACGTCGAGCGCCTCGTCCAGCTGTTCGACGGTGAGGTCTCCGCGGTCGACGTATCCGCCCTCAAGGACCACCTGACGGATCGTCTTCCGTTCGGCCAGGGACCTCTTGGCCACCTTCGCCGCCTCCTCGTAGCCGATGTACCTGTTCAGCGGGGTGACGACGGACGGCGAGGACTCGGCGTACTCCCGGGCCCGTTCGACGTCGGCGGTGATGCCGTCGACGGTACGGTCCGCCAGCAGGCGCGCGGCATTGGCCAGGAGCCGTACGGATTCCAGCAGGTTCTTGGCCATCACCGGGAGCATCACGTTGAGCTCGAAGTTGCCGGCCGCGCCCGCCACCGCCACCGTGGTGTCGTTTCCGGTCACCTGCGCGGCGACCATCAGGACCGCCTCGGGAATGACCGGATTCACCTTGCCCGGCATGATCGACGAGCCGGGCTGGAGGTCGGGGAGGTTGATCTCGGCCAGGCCGGTGCGCGGGCCGCTCGCCATCCAGCGCAGATCGTTGCAGATCTTCGTCAGACCGACGGCGATGGTCCTGAGCTGGCCCGACGTCTCCACCAGGCCGTCCCGGGCGCCCTGTGCCTCGAAGTGGTCGCGGGCCTCGGTGAGGGGCAGTCCCGTCGTGTCGACGAGTTCGGCGATGACCGCGGCGGCGAAGCCGGGTGGCGTGTTGATGCCGGTGCCCACCGCCGTACCGCCGAGGGGGAGTTCGGCGAGCCGGGGGAGCGAGGCGCGCAGCCGTTCGACCCCGTACCTGATCTGTGCCGCGTAGCCCCCGAACTCCTGACCGAGGGTGACCGGCGTGGCGTCCATCAGGTGCGTACGACCGGACTTGACGACCGTCGCGAATTCGGCCGATTTCCGCTCCAGCGAGGCGGCCAGATGGTCGAGGGCGGGGACGAGGTCGTGGGTCACGGCGGCCGTGGCGGCGATGTGGATCGAGGACGGGAAGACGTCGTTGGAGGACTGCGAGGCGTTCACATGGTCGTTGGGGTGGACCTCGCGCCCCTCGGGGAGCCGCTCGGTGGCGAGCGTGGCGATGACCTCGTTGGTGTTCATGTTGGAGGAGGTGCCCGAGCCCGTCTGGAAGACGTCCACCGGGAAGTGCTCGTCCCAGCGGCCCTCGGCGACCTCGGCGGCTGCCTCCGCGATGGCGTCCGCACGGTCCCGGTCGATCACCCCGAGCGAGGCGTTGACCTCGGCCGCGGCGGCCTTGATCCGGGCCAGGGCCTCGATGTGCGCGCGCTCCACGCGCTGCCCCGAGACGGGGAAGTTCTCCATCGCCCGCTGGGTCTGGGCCCGCCACTTGGCGTGCGCGGGAACCCGCACCTCGCCCATCGAGTCGCGCTCGATCCGGTACCCGCTCGTGTCGTCGCTCATGACGTCAACCTCCATGCAAAGGTGAGCACTTGTCTTGTTCTACCTATTCCCATTGCGCTTACCGGCCAGTAAAAACCGTGGGTAACCCCACTTCCAGGAGGCGCAATGAGGCGCACCAGGTACAGACTCCGTTGGGCGATCGCGGCCTCGGCCGCGGCCGCCGCGGTCTTCGGATCGACGGCGGCCGCCGCCCCCGCCGGCGCGGCCCCGAGCACACCCCGGACGGTCTCCGCCGTACCGCTGCCGCCCGAGCTCGAAGCCGTCCGGGCCGCCGAGGCGACCAAGATCTACGGAAGCCCCGAGGAACGCCCCCTCGCACAGCGCAAGAGCGGTCTGATCTCGCTCGGCGACAGCGAGATCTCCGGCGAGGGCGTCGGCACGTACGAGCCGCCCACCAACGGACCGAGCAACTGGTGCCACCGCTCGCCCGACGCCGCCATCCACCGCACCGGGATCCCCGCGGACCTCACGTTCAACGTGGCCTGCTCCGGCGCCTACAGCGGCAACATCAGGATCGGCGGCACGAAACAGTACGCCGACGAACTGGTCCAGAGCGACAACCTGGCCATCAAGGCCCGCAACACCCGGATCAAGATGGTCCTGCTCGTGGCCGGAGCCAACGACGACCTCCAGTTCGGGCCCGTCATGACCGACTGCGTCACCCGCTACCTCACGTTCCAGGGCGCGTGCGAGCCGAAGTACGCCCCCGGCTGGCAGGCCCGCGTCGACGCCCTCGTCCCCAAGGTCGAGCAGACCGTGCGTGACCTGAGGACCGTGATGCGCGACGCCGGCTACGCCGACGGCGACTACAAGCTCGTGGTCATGGGCTACCCGAGCCCCATCGGTCCCGACTTCCCCGACAACCCGAACTTCCCCGGCAAGCTCGTCTGCGGCGGCCTGGGCTACGACTCCGACACCGTCTGGGGCCGTAACACCGCCGTCCCCGCCTTCGAGCGCGGCATGCGCAGGGCGGCGGCGAACACCGGCGCGACCTACCTCGACAACTCGCGGCTCTTCCACGGCCACGAGGTCTGCATGGAGGACACCTGGGCCCGCGGTCTGTACATCGACCTCTCCAAGCCCGGCACCCCCGACGAGAACTCGGTCCGGCAGTCCTTCCACCCGAACGCGAGCGGCCACCGCGCCTTCGCGTCCTGCCTCACGCAGATCTACAACTCCTCTCTCCGGGAGGCCGGTTGCGCGGACGTCGACTCCAGCGGCACGCCGACCCTCTTCCCGCACGCCTGGGACGACGTCTACCGGCCGCTGAAGAACCAGGCCACCGGCGACTGCGTCGACGTCGAGGCGGCCACGTCGAGGAACGGCACCGCCGTGCTCGGCTGGGACTGCCACGGAGGCCGCAACCAGGGCTGGTGGTACGACTCCGTCCGCGGGACCGTCCACACGGAGCTGACCCAGGACCGCTGCCTGGACGTGCCGGGCGCCCGCTACCGGGCGGGTGAGGCGCTCATCGTCTGGAACTGCTCGGGCGCCGCCAACCAGAAGTTCGTACGCGACGGGGCCACGATCAGGCCCGCGGCCGCGGCCGGGCTCTGCCTGACGCAGGCGGCCGCGAAGCAGCCGCTGCGGCTGCAGAACTGCGACGGCTCGGCGAACCAGCGGTTCGTGTAGACCGGGCCCACGACGCCGTGGCCCCCGTCCGGTGCGGGACGGGGGCCACGGTCACGCCCAGGGGCCGGGGTGCCTCCCCGGCGCGTGGCGGCCTCGGGGCGCCGTGCGGAGTGCGGAGTGCTCGACTTCCCTGCTCTCAGAGGGCCTTGAGGCTGGTCCGGGCCAGCTCGTAGGCCGGAAGCATCCCCCGGTGCTCCTCGGTGTCGAGCCCGCCGAGATGGACGATGACCGTCCCCTTCGGCGCGGCGACGGCGAAGGCGCGCTCCTCCTTCGACTCCTCCATGAGCTCGTTGTAGACGGTGTACGTCACCTCCACGGCCGGCAGCGCGCCCGCCTCCGTCTCCTTGTAGGTGACCTTGGAGGTGTTCTCCTCCGCCTTCACGAACCCTTCGAGCGCGGTACGGGCCGTGCCCTTGTCCGCCGTCCAGACCCGCAGATAGCCGATGTTGCCGGCCGGCTTCGCGTCGATCTCGCAGGTCATCGTCGCGGGACCCTGCACGGCGAGCGCGGCGAACAGCTCGTCGTCGGTGGCCGTGACGGCCTTCGGCTTCCAGTCGGCGGCCAGGCCGAAGGAGACCGGCAGCTCACAGGCGGACCCGGCGGCCCCCACGGACGCCGAGGCCGCGGCAGCCTTCGTGCCCGCGCCGGAACCGGCGGCCGGGCCGGTGTGCGTCGTGACGGGCGGCGCGGTGCCGTCGGGCTTCGCCGTGGTGCCACAGCCGGTCAGTACGCCGGCGGCCGTCAGCACGGCGATCGCCGGCGCCAGGACCCGTATCGGATGTCTCATGAGCGCAGGCTATCCGGGCGCCCCTCGGTGGTTTTTCACCCGCGGGCCCGCGGGACATCCGCCAGGAGGACGTGCCGGGCGTCGTGCGCTTACGGAGGCAAGGGGAGAGCCCCCGGCGCGGACCGGGGGCTCTGGAGGGATCAGGGGGCGTCTCAGGCGAGGCCGGGGCCCCGTACCGGGATGTGGGTGAACGTCGGCTCCGGGGCCGGGTTCTGGAAGAAGTCGTTGCCCTTGTCGTCCACGACGATGAACGCCGGGAAGTCCTCGACCTCGATCTTCCAGACCGCCTCCATGCCGAGCTCCTCGTACTCGACGACCTCGACCTTCTTGATGCAGTCCTGCGCGAGGCGCGCCGCCGGGCCGCCGATGGAGCCCAGGTAGAAGCCGCCGTGGCTGCCGCACGCGTCCGTGACCTGCTTCGAGCGGTTGCCCTTGGCCAGCATTACCTTGGAGCCGCCCGCCGCCTGGAACTGCTCGACGTACGAGTCCATCCGACCGGCCGTCGTCGGGCCGAAGGAGCCGGAGGCGTAACCCTCGGGGGTCTTCGCCGGGCCCGCGTAGTAGACCGGGTGGTCCTTCAGGTACTGCGGCATCTCCTCGCCCGCGTCCAGCCGCTCCTTGATCTTGGCGTGCGCGATGTCGCGCGCCACGACCAGCGGGCCGGTGAGCGAGAGCCGGGTCTTGACCGGGTACTTCGTCAGCTCGGCGAGGATCTCGTCCATCGGCTGGTTGAGGTCGATCTTCACGACGCCGGAGGACTCGGCGCCCCCGTCGAGGGTCTCTTCCGTCGTCTCCGGCAGGAAGCGCGCCGGGTCGGTCTCCAGCTGCTCCAGGAAGACGCCCTCGGCGGTGATCTTCGCGACGGCCTGGCGGTCCGCCGAGCAGGACACGGCGATCGCGACGGGCAGCGAGGCGCCGTGGCGCGGCAGCCGGACGACGCGGACGTCGTGGCAGAAGTACTTGCCGCCGAACTGCGCGCCGATGCCGATCCTCTGCGTGAGCTCGAAGACCTTCTCCTCCAGCTCCTTGTCCCGGAACCCGTGACCGGTCTCGGCCGAGCCCTCGGTGGGCAGCTCGTCCAGGTAGTGCGCGGAGGCGTACTTCGCGGTCTTCAGCGCGAACTCGGCGGACGTGCCGCCGACGACGATCGCCAGGTGGTACGGCGGGCAGGCGGCCGTACCGAGCGAACGGATCTTCTCCTCCAGGAACTTCATCATGCTCGCCTCGTTGAGCACGGCCTTCGTCTCCTGGTAGAGGAAGGACTTGTTGGCCGAGCCGCCGCCCTTGGCCATGAAGAGGAACTTGTACGCGCCGCCGTCGGTCGCGTACAGCTCGATCTGCGCGGGCAGGTTCGAGCCGGTGTTTTTCTCCTCCCACATGGTGACCGGGGCCATCTGCGAGTAGCGCAGGTTGAGCTTGGTGTACGCGTCGTGGATGCCCTTGGACAGGGCCTCCTCGTCGAGACCGGAGGTCAGCACGTTCTGGCCGCGCTTGCCCATGACGATCGCCGTGCCGGTGTCCTGGCACATGGGGAGGACGCCGGCGGCGGCGATGTTCGCGTTCTTGAGGAGGTCGAGCGCGACGAACTTGTCGTTGCTCGACGCCTCCGGGTCGTCGATGATCCGGCGCAGCTGGGCGAGGTGGGCCGGGCGCAGGTAGTGCTGGATGTCGTGGATCGCCTCGGCGGCGAGCGTGCGCAGCGCCTCCGGCTCGACCTTGAGGAACGTACGGCCGTCGGCCTCGAAGGTGGAGACTCCTTCGGCGGTCACCAGGCGGTAGGGCGTGGTGTCCTCCCCCAGGGGGAGCAGATCGGAGTACGCGAACGCCGGGACGGGCGGGCGGGGGGTGGACGACATGACGGCAGCCATTCCTCACTCGGCAGACAGCGGCGCCACCTCCGTTGGCGGCGCCTCCTCCAGCGTAGAGCGCGGCCGGGGGGCCGATCCTGTGAGGTAAGGCTCACTTAGGGCAGCGGGGTGCGGTGGAGGGAGATCAACAGCCGCCAGGTGCGGCCGGTGATCTGCTCGGGTGTGGCGTCGATCAGGCCGTGCACCCAGTCCGCGAGCAGCCCTCCGAAGGCCGCCGCGACGGCGGAGGCGACGAGGTCCGGCTCGGGAGCCCCGGCCAGTTCCCGCTCGCGCCGGCTGTACGCGCGCAGCTCGCGGTGGAGCAGCTCGCCGAGCGGCCCGCCGCCGCCCGGTCGCAGCAGACCGCGGTAGAGCGGCGCCCGCGGCGCGACGTCGGCGAAGAAGGCGGCGAGGGCGGGCGGCGGGGCGGCCGCGTCGGGCGTACCGCGCCAGGCGTGGAGCGCCTCGACCGCGTCTCGTACGACATCGGCGCAGGCGTCGACGGCGAGGGCCTGGAGGTCGGGGTAGTGCAGGTAGAAGGTGGCCCGGCCGACGCTCGCCCGGCGGACGAGCGCGGCGACGCCGACCTCGTCGAGGGGGCGCTCGGCGCACTCCTCCCACAGCGCGGCGCGAAGCCTGGCGCGCGTGCGGGCGGCGCGGGGGTCGGTGGAGCCGGGGTCGGCGGCGCGGGGGTCGGCGGCGCGGGGGTCGGTGGAGCCGGGGGCGGCGGGGTCGGGGTCGGCGGGGTCGGCGGCGGAGGCGGTCATCCCGCCCACAGTACGGCGGCGAGGGCGAGGGCCCCGGGCAACGCCTGGGCGAAGAGGATCCGGCGGTTGGCGGTGAGGCCGCCGTACACCCCGGCGATCACCACGCAGGTGAGGAAGAAGACCTGGACGCGGTGTCCGGTGGGGTCGTCCGCCACCAGGCCCCAGACCAGACCGGCCGCGAGGAAGCCGTTGTACAGGCCCTGGTTGGCGGCCAGGGGCGCGGTCGCGCGGGCCATGGTGGCGTCGAAACCGGAGAGTTCGCGGCCCGGGCGGCGCTCCCAGAGGAACATCTCGAGAACGAGGATGTAGGCGTGCAGGGCGGCGACAAGGCCGACGGCGATGTGAGCGAAGATGGACATGTGTCCAGGATAGCTGGACATGTGTCCAACTTCCTGCCGTGGGTGGTCGGGGTGTCCTGTTCGAGGCGTCCGGTCGTGCCCACTAGTCGCGATCTATCGCGTTTCGCTAGGCTGGGGTCGTGGACCTCGAAAAGCAGCCTCAGAAGCCGGTCGCCCCAGCCGAGCCCGCCCCCGTCCCCGCCGAGCCCGCCCCCGCCCCGGCCGCTCCCGGGGACTCCCTGCGCGCCTCGGACGCCGACCGGGACCGGATCGCGGACATCCTCAGGGACGCGCTGGCCGAGGGACGGCTCGACGCCGAGGAGCACTCCGAGCGGATCGACGCCGTCTACCGCGCCAAGACCGTGGGCGAGCTGGAGCCGATCGTCCGCGACCTGCCCGCGGGGAACCGCGCCCGCCGGGAGCCCGACCCGGCGTACGCGTACGGCCCCGACGACACCTCGGGGCCCGCCGACAACCTGGTCGCCGTCTTCTCCAGCACCACCCGCAAGGGCCGCTGGCGGGTGGGTCGCAGGACCAACGCCTTCGCGCTCTTCGGCAGCATCGAGATCGACCTGACCGAGGCGCTCTTCGCCCAGCGGCTGACGACCGTCAACGCCACCTCGATCTTCGGCAACGTCGAGGTGCGGGTCCCGGAGAACATCAGCCTGCGGGGCAACGGCACCGGGATCTTCGGCAACTTCGAGGTCGTGACCCTGGAGGCCGCCGACCCGCAGGCCCCGGTGGTCGTGATCAACGGCTATTCGCTCTTCGGCAACGTCGAGGCCAAGCCCAAGCGCGGCAAGTGGATCACGGACCTCCAGAACCACGTCCAGGACAAGCTGCGCAAGCACCTCGGCCACTGATCCCCCGCCCCGTTCCACCTCTCCTGGTGCGCCGGGCGGATTCCCCTGTCTGGCCAGGGATGACGGAGTGACCGGATTCCGCCCATGGGATTCCGCACTCCGGAACTCGGCGGCACGCAGTGCATAGGCGCGCGTACAGCGGGTAGGGCTGCTGCATCGTCTCTCGCTCGCGAAGCCGTCGTCAGGAGTAGACCGTGCTGCAACTGCCGCATCAGCCCCTCCAGGTCGCCGCCGCCCCGCCCCAGCGTGCCCCCGCTCGGGAGGACGAGGCCGGTCCCTGGCACACGGAGGCGGTGTGCCGTCGGGACGAAGCCGGACTGTTCTTCGCCCCGTCCAAGGAGCCCACCGCCTCGCGGCTCTCCCGCGAGGAGGCCGCCAAGCGGGTCTGTGCCCGCTGCCCCGTGATGGTCGAGTGCCGGGAGCACGCCCTGCTCCAGCCCGAGCCGTACGGAGTGTGGGGTGGGCTCACCGCGGCCGAGCGCCGCGTCGTGCTCGCCCGGCGCAGGCGGCGCGAGGTGGAGCTCAAGAAGGCGGCGTCGGCCGACCCGATCGCCGCGGCCGGCTGACGGGGCCGAGCGCTCCGTCGACGTCGGCCGTACGTACGGCAAGGGGCGCCCCCACCGCACATGGGGGCGCCCCTTGCCGTACCGCCGCGCCTGCTGCGTGGCGCGTCACGCGGTCCGGGTCACTTGGCCCGGTCGAAGTCGATCTTGCTGTACGCGCGGAGCTTCGAGAGCCGGTGCGTGGAGTCGATCTGGCGGATCGTGCCGGACTTCGAGCGCATCACCAGCGACGACGTGGTCGCGGTCTCCGAGCGGTAGCGGACGCCGCGCAGCAGCTCGCCGTCCGTGATGCCGGTGGCGACGAAGAACACGTTCTCGCCGCTGACCAGGTCGTTCGTGGAGAGCACACGGTCCAGGTCGTGGCCCGCGTCGATCGCCTTCTGGCGCTCGGCCTCGTCCTTGGGCCACAGCTTGCCCTGGATGACACCGCCCAGGCACTTTATGGCGCAGGCGGAGATGATGCCCTCGGGCGTGCCGCCGATGCCGAGGAGCAGGTCCACGCCGGTGCCCTCGCGGACGGCCATGATCGAGCCGGCGACGTCGCCGTCGGTGATGAACTTGATCCGGGCGCCGGTCTCGCGGATCTCCTTGACGATGCCCTCGTGGCGGGGGCGGTCCAGGATGACGACGGTGACGTCCTCGGGGGCCATGTTCTTGGCCTTGGCGACACGGCGGATGTTGACCGAGACAGGTGCGTTGATGTCGACGAAGTCGGCGGCCTCGGGGCCGGTGACCAGCTTGTCCATGTAGAAGACCGCGGACGGGTCGAACATGGTGCCGCGGTCGGCGGCGGCCAGGACGGCGATCGCGTTCGGCATGCCCTTGGCGTTGAGCGTGGTGCCGTCGATCGGGTCCACGGCGATGTCCACCTCGGCGCCGGTGCCGTCGCCGACCCGCTCGCCGTTGAACAGCATCGGGGCTTCGTCCTTCTCGCCCTCGCCGATGACGACGACGCCGTTCATCGAGACGGTGGAGATCAGCGTCCGCATCGCGTTCACCGCGGCGCCGTCCGCACCGATCTTGTCGCCGCGGCCGACCCAGCGGCCGGCGGCCATGGCGGCGGCCTCCGTGACGCGGACCAGCTCCAGGGCGAGGTTGCGGTCGGGGGCCTCGGGAGAGACCTCCAGCTCGGACGGCAGGGAGTGCTCGGTCATCGGAGCGCACCTTTCTGTACGGCGACGGCCGGAAAAAAGAGGGTGCTGCGACTCTATCGGTACGTCGACAAATTGAGCAGAGGGGCCCACGTATGAGCACAACACCATGATGCGACCATGGTGGGCGTGGCAGGTATGCGAGGCAGGCAGACGGTACGCGGGATGTTCCAGTCCCTGGCGGTGATCATGGTCGCCGCGGGCGTGATGTATCTCTTCATCCCGCACGACGAGGACGCGGACCCGGTCCCGGCGAAGGACTACCGGGTCGAGCTGGTGACGGCGCAGCGGGCGGCGCCGTACGCGGTGCTGGCCCCCGAGGGCCTGGGGGAGGGGTGGAAGGCGACCGTGGTCTCGTACAAGCGCGAGCAGCACGACGCCTGGAAGCTCGGCTTCCTCGACCCGGACACGCAGTACGTGGCGATCCACCAGTCGACGGAGGAGCCCGACAAGTACGTTCCCGACGTCACCCAGAAGGCAGAGGACTCCGGGAAGACCCAGACGGTCGCCGGTCAGGTCTGGCAGCGCTGGGAGGGCCCGAAGTACGACGCGCTGGTCCGTACGGACGGCGGCGCGACGACGGTCGTGACCGGGACGGCCTCGTTCGAGCGGCTGGCCGAGATGGCGGGCGCGCTGCAGTCGAAGAAGGCCTAGACGCGGCCTTGGGCGCGGTACGCGGTACGCGTGCGCAGGGGAAAGCCCCCGGAATCCGCCGTGGAGTCCGGGGGCTTTCCCGTGCCCGAGGTGATCAGACGGTGGTGACGACCTCGTCGAAGGTGAGGCGCGGGGAGCGCGGGAACCAGGCGTCCTCGCCCGGCTTGCCGATGTTGACGACCATCAGCGGGGTGTGGTCGGCGTCCAGGAACTCCTTCTGGAGGCCGGCGAAGTCGAGACCGGTCATCGGGCCGGCAGCCAGGCCGGCGGCGCGGACACCGACGATGAAGTACGCGGCCTGGAGCGCGGCGTTCAGCAGGGCCGAGCCCTCGCGGGCCGGGCGCTCGGCGAAGAACATGTCCTTGGCCTGCGGGAAGTGCGGCAGCAGGTTCGGGAGCTCGTGGTGGAACTCGTTGTCGGCGGAGAGGATCGCGACCAGCGGTGCGGTGCGGGTCTTCGCCTGGTTGCCCTCGGCCATGTGCTTCACCAGGCGCTCGCGGGCCTCGGGGGAGCGGACCAGCGTGATGCGCAGCGGGGTCTGGTTGAAGGCGGTCGGGCCGTACTTGACCAGGTCGTAGATCGCCTGGACCTGCTCGTCGGTCACCGGCTCGTCGGTGAAGGTGTTGGCGGTGCGGGCCTCACGGAACAGGAGGTCCTGGGCGGCGGGGTCAAGGGCGAGGGACATGCTGCGTACCTTCCGGGCAAAGGGGTTCAAGCGATGCCCTCACCGTACGGCGGGGATTGGTTAACTTTCAACCAAATAACCGGATAGTGATCCGGTTCACACCCGGGTCGCGGCGGGCCCTTACACGGAACGGTCTGCGGCGTCGGCCTCGTCGCCGTCCTCGGGCGTGGACAGCGCGGCGTCGAGGCGGGCTCGTGCGCCTTCGAGCCAACGCCGGCACACCTTCGCCAATTCCTCACCACGCTCCCAGAGCGCGAGCGACTCCTCCAACGTCGTTCCGCCCGTCTCCAGACGACGAACGACCTCGATCAACTCGTCGCGTGCCTGCTCGTATCCGAGCGCCTCTTCCGTGGTGGCTGCCATGACGACCACCCTATGCGCCGGGTCCGACAGCGCGCCGCACCGTGAACTCGCCCGCCACGACCCGCGCCCGCAGCTCCTCGTCCACCTCGACCTCCTCCGGAGACCGTACGACCGTCCCGTCCGCCTTCTGCAGCACGGCGTACCCGCGCTCCATCGTCGCGGCGGGCGACAGCGCGCGGACGCGGGCCCGGGTGTGCGCGAGCTCGGAGTCGGCCCGGTCGAGCAGATGCCCGAGCGTCCGGCGGCTGCGGGCGAGCAGCGCGTCGAGTTCGTCCTCACGCTGCTCCACCATCCGCTGCGGATGCTCCATGACCGGCCGCGCGAGCGCGTGCGCGAGCCCGCGCTCCTCCCGGTCGAGCAGCCCCCGCACGGTCCGCAGGGCCCGGTCCCGCAGGCCCTGCACCCGGTCGAGCTCCTCGCCGACGTCCGGTACGACCTTCTTGGCGGCGTCGGTCGGCGTCGAGGCGCGCAGGTCGGCGACGAGGTCGAGCAGGGGCGAGTCCGGTTCGTGGCCGATCGCCGAGACCACGGGTGTACGGCAGTCGGCGACGGTACGGATCAGCTGCTCGTCCGAGAACGGCAGCAGGTCCTCGACGCTGCCGCCGCCCCGGGCCACGATGATCACGTCCACGCCCTCGTGCGCGTCCAGCTCCTTCACGGCCTGGACGACCTGGGGCACGGCCTTCACGCCCTGCACGGCCACGTTGCGCACCTCGAACCGGACGGCGGGCCAGCGGCGGCGCGCGTTCTCCAGGACGTCCCGCTCGGCGGCGGAGGCGCGGCCGACGACCAGGCCGACGAGCTGGGGGAGGAAGGGCAGCGGCTTCTTGCGGTCGAGCGCGAAGAGGCCCTCGGCGCCCAGGCTCCGCTTGAGCTGCTCCAGGCGGGCAAGGAGCTCCCCGATCCCGACGGGCTTGATCTCCACCGCCCGCAGCGACAGCTGCCCGCGCGGCGCGTACCACTCGGGCTTGGCGTGCACGACGACGCGGGCGCCCTCGGAGACGATGTCGGCGACGGCGTCGAAGACCTGGCGGTAGCAGGTCACGCCGATGGAGATGTCGTACGACGGATCGCGCAACGTCAGGAACACGACCCCGGCACCGGGCCGCCGCGACAACTGCGTGATCTGCCCCTCGACCCAGACGGCCCCGAGCCGGTCGATCCACCCCCCGATCAACCGGGAGACCTCTCCGACGGGCAACGGCGCTTCGGCGGACGTGTTGAGACCCATGCGCCGAGCGTAGTGGTGCCCACGGACATCCCGGAGCCGGTCGGCGACGGAGCGACGGGGGCCCGTGGGCGGACGGGATGACAGGCTCGGCCCCCGGTTCAGGCGTTCCGGGCCGCGCCCTGCACCGGCCCAGCTCAGGCGTTCCGGGCCGCGCCCTGGACCGGCCTTGTTCAGGCGTTCCGGGTCGCGCCCTGGACCGCCAGGACCGTGAGGCCCACGCACAGCCAGATCGCGCCGACCACCTGGGCCGAGGCCGAGCCCTCGACGATCACCGCGACCAGGATCGCCGCCCCCACCACCGGCATCGCCACGTGCCGCAGCCAGTGCGGCGGCCCCTCCATCCGCCGTACCGCGAACCACCCCACCACGCTCGCGTGCAGCAGCACGAAGGCCGTCAGCGCCCCGACGTCGACCACCGAGACCAGGTGGTCGAGGCCGTCGTCCCGGCCGGCCGCCCAGACCGCCGCCACCATCGTCACCGCCGCCGCCACCAGCAGAGCCACCCGCGGGACACCCCCGTCCGTACGGGCGAGCAGCCGCGGCAGCCGCCGCTCACGGCCCATGGCGAAGAGCAGCCGCCCCGCCGCCGCCTGCCCCGCCAGCGCCGCGAACGCCGCGCCGATCGCCTTCGACGCCGCCACCAGGTCGTGCAGCCACGTCCCCACGGACACGTCCACCGCGTCGTAGAAGGCCGAACCCTGCTTCGCCGGATCCGATGCGAGCTCCGCCGACGAGACCGGTTCCAGGAGCGCCACCAGATACGTCTGCCCCACGAACAGCACACCCGCGAGAACCAGGCAGAACAGCACCGCCCGCGCCACCTTCTCCGAACCCCCGGTGACCTCCTCCGCGAACGAGGCGATCGCGTCGAAACCCAGGTACGAGAGCACGGCCACCGACACCGCGCCCACCACCGCCGCCGACGAGAACGTCCCGTCCCCCGCCAGCGGCGACCACCAGTCGCGCCGCGCCCCGTCCCGTACGAGTACGACCACCGCCGACACCACGAAGACCAGCAGCACCACGAGTTCCATCACGAGCACCGCGAACCCGGCCCGTGCCGCCGCGCGCACCCCCCACAGATTGAGCAGCGTCGTCACGACCACCGCGATCGCCGTCCACACCCACCGGTCCACCTCCGGGACCAGCGCCTCCATCGCGATGCCCGCGAAGAGGTACGCCACGGCCGGGATCAGCAGGTAGTCGAGCATCGCCATCCACCCGGCGACGAACCCGGGCCCCTCACCCAGGCCCTTGCGGGCGTACGTGAAGACGGAGCCCGCGAACGGGGCGACCCGTACCATCTGCGCGTAGCTGAAAGCGGTGAACGCCATCGCGACCGTGGCGACGACGTACACCAGCGCCACCGCGCCGCCGGACTTCGCGTCCAGCGTGCCGAAGACGCCGACGGGGGCCATGGGCGCGATGAAGAGCAGCCCGTAGACGACAAGATCGCGGAACCCCAGGCTCCGCCGCAGTCCGGTGTGGGCAGCCACCTGAGCTTCCTGGGCCATGCGCCCCAGTCTCGGCCACGTTCTCGATCACCCGCCGCACCGACATGGCCGTAGCCGGCCGTGGTATCACGCGGCCTTACGATGGGACGCATGACTGCTACGCCCGCGTCGACGCCCGAGAACGCGACCACGACGAACCGCCCGAAGCGTGTCCTGCTCGCCGCTCCCCGCGGCTACTGCGCGGGTGTGGACCGTGCCGTGATCGCCGTGGAGAAGGCGCTGGAGCAGTACGGCGCGCCGATCTACGTACGCCACGAGATCGTGCACAACAAGTACGTCGTACAGACCCTGGAGCGGAAGGGCGCCGTCTTCGTCGACCAGGCGACCGAGGTGCCGCCGGGCAACATCGTGATGTTCTCCGCCCACGGTGTCGCCCCGACCGTGCACGAGGAGGCCCGCGAGGGCCGCCTGAAGACCATCGACGCCACCTGCCCGCTGGTCACGAAGGTGCACAAGGAGGCCGTGCGGTTCGCCAAGGAGGACTTCGACATCCTCCTGATCGGCCACGAGGGCCACGAGGAGGTCATCGGCACCTCCGGCGAGGCCCCCGACCACATCCAGCTCGTCGACGGCCCGGAGGACGTGGCCAAGGTCGAGGTCCGCGACCCGGACCGGGTCGTCTGGCTCTCGCAGACCACGCTCTCGGTGGACGAGACGATGGAGACGGTCGACGCGCTGAAGGAGAAGTTCCCGAACCTGATCTCCCCGCCGTCCGACGACATCTGCTACGCCACGCAGAACCGCCAGCTGGCCATCAAGGAGCTCGCGGGCCAGGCGGAGCTGGTGATCGTCGTCGGCTCGAAGAACTCCTCGAACTCGATCCGTATGGTCGAGGTCGCCAAGCAGGCCGGCGTGCCGGCCGCGTACCTGGTCGACTTCGCGAGCGAGATCGACGAGGCCTGGCTGGAGGGCGTCACCTCCGTCGGCCTGTCGTCGGGCGCCTCGGTCCCGGACGTCCTCGTCCAGGAGGTCCTGGAGTGGCTCTCCGAGCGCGGCTACGCGGACGTGGAGATCGTCAAGACGGCCGACGAGTCGCTGACCTTCTCGCTGCCGAAGGAGCTCCGGAACAAGGACCTGCGGGCCGAGGCGGCGAAGCTCGTCAAGGAGTAACCGCACCGTCCCCACTTCGGGGGGCGCCTCTTCCGGCCGTGGCGCTCAAGGAGTAACTCCCGGGCGCAGCCCTTACGGTGGGGCCATGAACGTCTTCGGAGTGGACATCGGCGGCTCGGGCATCAAGGGCGCTCCCGTCGACCTGGAGCGCGGAGAGCTGGCCGAGCCCCGCCACAAGGTACTGACCCCGCATCCCGCCACACCCGACGGTGTGGCGGGATGTGTCGTGGAGGTCGTGGAGAGCTTCGGCTGGACGGGCCCGGTGGGGGTGACCTTTCCCGGCGTGGTCACCGGCTCGACGATCCGCACGGCGGCCAACGTCGACAAGCGCTGGATCGGCGTCGATGCGGGCAGGCTGCTGAGCGACCGGCTCGGCGGCCACCAGGTGACGGTCCTCAACGACGCGGACGCGGCCGGGATCGCCGAGATGACCTTCGGCGCGGGCCGGGGGCGTACCGGCACGGTGATCCTGCTGACGCTCGGTACGGGCATCGGCTCGGCGCTCTTCGTCGACGGCCGGCTCGTGCCGAACACGGAGCTGGGCCATCTGGAGCTCAAGGGCCACGACGCGGAGAAGCGGGCGTCGACGAAGGCCAAGGAGGACGAGGACCTCAGCTGGGAGCACTGGGCTACACGGCGCGTGCAGAAGTACCTGGCGCATGTGGAGATGCTCTTCTCGCCGGAGCTGTTCATCATCGGCGGCGGAGTGAGCCGGAAGGCGGACAGGTTCCTGCCGTTGATCGAGGGCATCAGGGCGGAGATCGTGCCGGCGGAGCTGCAGAACAACGCGGGGATCGTGGGCGCGGCGATGGCGACGCGGGGGTAGGGGCGGGCGGGGGACGGAGCGGGAGGGGGACGGAGCGGGCCTCTGGCGCCGCGATCGTAGGGAGACCCGGTGACCGAGGTCTCCACGGCTATGCTGCCGCTCCTGCGGCGACTGTTACCGCCTCTGCCGCTCCTGCTCCTGCCGCCGCTTCCGCTCCTGCGGCCGCTGCTTCCGCCGCTGCCGCTCCTGCCGCCGCGGCGGTCTCGGTCGTTACGGGGCAGGTCGCCTCTGAGGGGCGGCAGGTCTCGTGGTGGCGCGCTGGCGGCGCCCCATGTCGCGTACCTTCCGGACGCTGGTGATCAGTCCGGCGACGAGCGTGCCGCCGTAGAGCCATCCGGCCTGCACGGCGAGGGCGGTGACGACGGCCATCGCCTGGCCGCCGAAGCCGCCGGTGCCGCCAGAGATGGGCACGACCCCCACGGCGAAGGCGATGGGCACGCTGATCGGGGCGGTGACCAGGTCGGCGGTCCGGACCCAGAGCGCGGTCAGGGCGCTGACCGGCAGGAACAGCAGGCCGTAGGCGAGCGGCGAGCCGTCGAGGATCAGCCAGTCGAGGAAGCCGAGCGCCAGCATGGTGGCGGAGGCGAAAAGCCCGGCGCCGAGGCCGGTCAGCCGCGGGTTGGGCAGTCGGCGCAGGGCGAGGACGACGGGTGCCACGGGCGGTGCGGGCCGTCGTACGGGCGCGGTGGCGCGCTCGACGCGGCCCCGGCCCGGGCGGCCCGGGCGGGCGGCGACGCGATAGACGGCGGCGCCTTCCACGAGCGCGCCGGGCGGCGTCAGAGGGGTTTGCGGCCGTCGGCGGCCTTGCGGCTGACTTGTCCTGTGCTGCTCCACTACACCAACGTAGGTCTGGAAGGCCCGGGGGAGCGGCACAGGACACGCCCTTTGGGTGACGTTGCCGTAGAGAACGGCCGAAGGTCGGCGTCGCAGGCCGGTTCGGACCGCCCGTAAACTGGGGGATCGGCCCAACCACCGCACCCCATTCGCACCCCCATCCGTACTCCAGGAAGTCGCCACCGTGTCGCTCACGATCGGAATCGTCGGTCTGCCGAATGTCGGCAAGTCGACCCTGTTCAACGCCCTGACCAAGAACGACGTCCTGGCGGCCAACTACCCGTTCGCCACGATCGAGCCGAACGTCGGCGTCGTCGGGGTCCCCGACGCCCGTCTGACGAAGCTGGCGGAGATCTTCGGCTCGCAGCGGATCCTCCCGGCGACGGTCGACTTCGTGGACATCGCGGGCATCGTCCGCGGCGCGAGCGAGGGTGAGGGCCTGGGCAACAAGTTCCTGGCGAACATCCGCGAGTCGGATGCGATCTGCCAGGTCATCCGTGCCTTCAAGGACGAGAACGTCGTGCACGTCGACGGCAAGGTCTCACCGAAGGACGACATCGAGACGATCAACACCGAGCTGATCCTCGCCGACCTGCAGACGATCGAGAAGGTCCTGCCGCGTCTGGCGAAGGAAGCCCGGATCAAGAAGGACGTGGCCCCCAAGGTCGCGGCGGTCGAGGCGGCGAAGGAGATCCTGGAGCGCGGTGACACGCTCTTCTCGCAGGGCATCCTGCAGGGCTCGGACAAGGCGGAGCTCCTGCACGACCTGCACCTCCTGACGACGAAGCCCTTCCTCTACGTCTTCAACGTGGACGAGGACGAGCTGACGGACGACGCCTTCAAGGAGGAGCAGCGCGCGCTGGTCGCCCCGGCCGAGGCGATCTTCCTCAACGCCAAGCTGGAGCAGGACCTCGCCGAGCTGGACGAGGAGGACGCCATGGAACTCCTCCGGTCCGTCGGCGCCGAGGAGCCGGGCCTGGCGATCCTGGCCCGGGTCGGCTTCGACACCCTGGGCCTCCAGACCTACCTGACGGCCGGCCCGAAGGAATCCCGCGCCTGGACGATCAAGAAGGGCGCGACGGCCCCCGAGGCGGCCGGCGTGATCCACACGGACTTCCAGAAGGGCTTCATCAAGGCGGAGGTCATCTCCTTCGCCGACCTCGTGGAGACCGGCTCGGTGGCCGACGCCCGCGCGGCGGGCAAGGCCCGCATGGAGGGCAAGGAGTACGTGATGCAGGACGGCGACGTGGTGGAGTTCCGGCACGGAGGAACGTCTGGGAGCGGCAAGAAGTAGGGCACGATTCCTCTTTGGGCAATGAAGGAGAGTGAGTCGTGTCAAGGCTGACCGAGCTGCTCAGGCAGGCGCGAGAGATGGACCCGCAGCTGAGCGCGGACCTCGAGGCGTGAATCGTCGCGCTGACCAAGCGCCGGTCCTTTGGCCCGGTCTTCGAGTCGCACCAGCCCGAGGCTGTCGAGTTCCCCGGACGACCTGTTCGCCGCGGCGACAACGTGCGGTTGTCGCCGCCACGCGGCGGCTCCGGGCCGGGGGACCGTCGGCTATGGCGAGTCGCAAGGATCAAGAGGGTCGACGGGCACCGGGTGGCTCACCTTGCTGAGCTGGACGCCGACGAGCCCGAGACCCAGGTGGCCGTCGACTGGAAGTACTCGATCATCGCCGCCTCGCCCCGGCCACGAAGCAGTCGGGCACTTCCGTCCACGGCGAACACGCCCCCAGAGGCGGCAACCGGCAGCTCGAACGCGCGATGTTCCTCTCCGCGTTCGCAGCCCTGCACGACCCCGCCTCCCGCACCTACCACGACCGCTGCCGGGCCCGGGGCTCTCCCGTGGTTCCGGAGGTCTTTCCGGGGCCGGCGGCAGGAGGCGGTCCGGAGGCCGTCAGTGCCCGGTCGACCAGAGGGCCGGCCATGCCCGTGTAGTGGGCCGGGTCGAGCAGCGGCGCGAGCTCTGCGGGGGACAGGGCCCCCCGTACCTCGTCGAGTCCGGCCAGCACCTCGACCAGCGGCCGGCCGGTGTCGGCGGCCTCCGACGACGCGCGGGTCAGCAGCTCCTTCGCGGCCGTCCTGCCCAGCCTCGGGGCGAGCAGGGCGCTGATCCGCTCGGAGACGATCTGCCCGCCGGTGGCCCGCAGGTTGGCCGCCATCCGCTCGGGGCGCACCGTGAGTCCGCGGACCAGCTCCACCATGGTGTGCGCGGCCCCGCCGGTCAGCCGCAGCGCCTCGCGCAGCGGCTGCCACTCGGCGTGCCAGACCCCGGCCGACCGCTCGTCCTCGTGCGGCAGGCACTGGGCGAGGACGGCGGCCAGGGCCGGGACCTGGAGGGCGGCCGAGCGGATCAGCGTCGACAGCACGGGGTTGCGCTTGTGCGGCATCGCCGAGGAGGCGCCCCGCCCGGACACCGCCGGCTCGGCCACCTCCCCGGTCTCGGTACGCGTGAGGACGAGCACGTCGACGGCGATCTTCCCCAGCGCCCCCGCGGTGTGCGCGAGGGCCGCGCCCAGGTCGGCGACGGGCGTGCGCAGCGCGTGCCACGGCAGGACCGGCGCGCCCAGCCCCGTCTCGTCGGCGAAGGCGGCCACCAGCTCGGCCAGGACGGCCGCCGGGTCGGCCCCGTCGCCCGCGTACTGGAGATAGCCCGCCAGGGTGCCGGCCGCGCCGCCCAGGGAGACCGGCAGCCCGCCCCCCTCCAGCCGCTCCAGGCGCTCGGCTGACTCCAGGACCAGCTGGCGCCAGCCCGCCGCCTTCAGTCCGAAGGTGGTGGGCACGGCGTGCAGGGCGAGAGTACGGCCCGCCATCACCGTGTCCCGGTGGTCGGCGGCCAGGACCCCCAGGGTGTCGGCCACGGTCCTGAGGTCCGCGATGACCAGGCGCAGGGCGCGGGTGGCCACCAGCATCGCGCCGGTGTCGAAGACGTCCTGGCTCGTGGAACCGCGGTGCACGTACTCGGCCGCTTCGGGCGAGTGGGCCGCGACGCGCGCGGTGAGCGCCTTGACCAGGCCCACCACCGGGTTCGCGGTCTCCCGCGAGGCCAGTGCCAGCTCCCGTACGTCGAAGTCCGCGGCGCGGGCGGCGGCGGTGATCGCGGCGGCCGCGGCGGCCGGGACGGTGCCGCACCGGGCCTGAGCGCGGGCCAGCGCGGCCTCCGCGTCGAGCATCGCCTGGACCCAGGCGGTGTCGTCGACGGCGGCCTCGACGGGAGTGCCGGCCCGGACCGGGGACAGCAGCCCGGTGTCGGTCGCGGCGGGACGGTGCCCGGCGGCGGGGCTCACGCGGCCACCTCCCTGCCCGAGCGGGCGGGTGCCGGCGGGGCCGTCGCCCCGACGGCCCCGGCCGACGGCTCCGCCAGCGCCAGCACCGCGGCCGCGACGGCGTCGGAGTCCTCCAGCGTCACTGAGCCCACACCCGGACGGATGCCGGCCGCGGTCACCCAGTGCACGGACTCGGTGGGCACCCCGTACGCGAACCGCCTCGGATGCGGCACCCCTCGGGCGTCGAGGAGGCGGTACGGCCGCTCGGACACGGCCAGGCCGCCGGTCTCGTACGACGAGCCGTCCGTGCCCGCGACGCGGTGCGGCCGCCCCTGCCCGGTACGCAACAGCCCCTCCATCAGCTGATCGGCGGTACGCCGGACGTCGATCTCCGGCAGCCGGGCCTCGACCAGCACCGTGGCCCGCACCCGCAGACCGGCGACACCCTCGGAGGTACCGACGAAGGCCGGGCCCTCCGGGTCGTGCGCGTCGGCGGCCACCCGCAGCCCCGGACCGGTCACGTCGAGGATCCCCGCGTCGATCAGCGCGGCCATCTCCTCGACGCGGGAGGCAGGCGGGCCGATGGACAGGTAGGCGTTGAGCGGCGTGTACCACCCGTCCAGCTCGTCACGGTGGGAAGCGGCGTCCAGACCTCCGTGGTCGATGGCCAGGCGCAGCTCGTTGCGCAGATCCCGCAACACGTCCAGAGCGGCCTTGAACGGCCCGCTGACGTTGCCCTCACGGGCCCTGCGCACATCCTCGTCCAGGTAGTCGCGCAGCCAGGCGCGGAAGGCGGCCAGGTCGGGGAAGACGCGCTCACCCGACGGGCGGACGACGTCGTCCCAGTCCCACCGCTCGCCTTCGTCGACACCGGCCGCGGCCAGCAGCCGCTCCTCGGCCGCGCCCTCCTCCGCCCGCAGGAACACGGCCGAGAACACGGCCACCTCGTCCGGCTCCGCGCGCCGCGCCAGCAGTGTCTCGTAGTAGACCGTGCGCACCTCCTTGGAGATGAGCGGCCACAGCTCGGAGCCGAAGCGGATCGGCCGGCCGCCCCTCACCCGCGCGCGCAACTCCGCCACCAACCCGGTGGTCAGCAGCCGCGGACGGTAGCGGCCGTGCGCGCCCTTCTCGTTGTCGCCTCGCGCCTGGTACGGCACGCCGCGCCGGGATCCGGCGTACAGCCGCGGCTCGCGGCCGGAGGGCCGGTACACCAGGCGGCCGCCGACGCGTTCGAACACCCCGCCGCGGGCGTGCGTGAACAGCGCCATGTAGTCGAAGAAGTTCAGACCGAGCCCTCGCAGCAGCACCGTCTCGCCCGGGGCCACGCCCGACAGGTCCACGTCCGCCGGGTTGCCCGGCGCGATGTAGGTCAGCCCGTGCCGGGCCGCGTACTCGGCGTGCCCCCGCTCCGTCTCGGTCGGCCGGACCTGTACGTGGCCCTGCGCGAGCACCACGGCGCCGAGGCCGGTCAGCCGGGTGCCGTCCTCCAGGATCACGGTCTGCGCCGCGTCGGGGCCGGGGTCGGCGTCCTCCAGGGCGACGGCGCGCGAGGCGTGCACGCGAATGTCGACGTGCGCGGCCGCCTTCGAGACGACCTGCCCGAACACCCAGGTCAGGTAGTGGCCGTACAGCGCGCGGGTGGGATACGCGTCCGGGCCCAGGCCGCGGGCCTCGGCGAGCGTCTCGTCGTCGTACGGCGCGCCGGCGCCGGGGACGAGACCGCCGGCGCCCAGCGCCCTGGCCCACTCGTAGAGGCTCGGGCCCTCCTCCAGCGGTCCTTCGATCCTGACGCTGGCGTCCGTGTAGACGGTCACCTGTGAGGCCACGGTGTTCATGAGCAGGTGCCGGGACTGCGAGGGCCGCCAGACGCGGCCGGCGCCCGGCGGATCCGGCTCCACGACGTGCACGGTGAGGCGGTCCCAGCGGGGGGACTTCCGCTCCTGCGCGCAGAGCCGTTCCAGTACGGACAGCCCGCGGGGCCCGGCACCCACCAGGCACACCCCCATCGTTCTCCCGGTGGTTCCCTCCTCGGCCTCGGCCGGGGAGGGGGCCGCTTCCCTGACCCGCGGCAGCCTTTTCGCGCCCTGTGAGGGGCTGGTCCGGGCCGGACCGCGGCTCCCGGTCCGGGGGCCTGCCGCCTCAGCGGTGGGTGAGG
This sequence comes from Streptomyces sp. NPDC057271, assembly GCF_042668715.1. Lineage (NCBI taxonomy): Bacteria > Bacillati > Actinomycetota > Actinomycetes > Kitasatosporales > Streptomycetaceae > Streptomyces > Streptomyces sp. NPDC057271. The sequence goes on along the minus strand of NZ_JBHUYJ010000047.1, from coordinate 28,219 downwards.
TCACGGGTCCGCTGCTCACAAGGACACTCCGCTCAGGAGACGGGGGACGGCCGGACCTCGTCGGCATCGCCGGTGTACCGGTCCGGCCCGCTCCCCAAGGGCCGTGGTGGTGTGTCGCAACGGTCTGTCCCGGCGCTCGACCAGGGCTCGGGCCCGGGTGGAAAGCGGTCCCGGTCCGCCCCGGGCGCCTTCCCGTCCGGCGAGGCCCCGGAGAGGCCCGGCACGGGCGGGCCCGGGCGAGACCGCGACGGGGCCGCGGTGCCGGGAGGGGACGGACGGCGCACGGGGTCACGGGGTGTCCGTCCTCATCGCCGACAGGAACCCCTGGTCGAGCATGGTCCCGGCGGACGTGTCGTCCGCGGTGCACAGGCCGGCGTCGTGGCAGGCGACGCTCACCAGGTACCGGCCCATCACCTCGTGCGTGGCGAAACCCCACTCGCCGCGGGTGGCGGCGCTGCCGTCCGGGGCGTGCAGCTCCAGGTCCCGCCCGAAGCCGAACTCCTTGAAGCCGAGCCGCAACCCCTGCCCCAGCGCCTTGGAGTACGCCTCCTTCAGCGTCCACAGCCGCACCGCGTGCGGCACCCGCAGCGCCTCCGGCAGCTTCGCGATCTCCGCCGCCTCGGTGGCGGTCAGGATCTGCTCCCGCAGCAGGTCCAGCCGGACGGTGCGCCCTGACGGCTCCACGTCCACCCCGATCCGGCCGGTGCGGCTCAGTCCCACGGCCATCAGGTCCCCGGTGTGCGACAGGCTCAGCTCGATCTGGTCGAAACCGCGCAGGTACGGGCGTCCGCCGAGCCGGTAGGACAGGTCCAGGTGCTCCGGCTCGATCCCGAGGGCCGCCCCGGCCGTGTACTTGATGAGCAGCCGGGCGGCGGCGAAGCGGTAGCGGACGGCGGGGTCGTGGGTGCGGCGGTAGCGGTCCCAGTCCGTGCCCAGCAGCTCGCGCAGCCGGGCGGTGGTCAGGACGTTCGGCAGCCATTCGGTCCACGTCGTGTAGGCCACCGCGTTGCCGAGTTCCGCCAGGTCCTCCCGCACCCAGTGCCACGGCCCGTCCGGCCGCGGCACGTGCACCGGCACGGCGCACGTCACCTGATTCATCGTCACCTCCTGCGTCGTCGTGCCGGCCGCCCCGGCACGTCCTGCGTCCGAAGGCCCGTCAGCCCGACAGCCGCGTCCCGTACAGGTCGAGGCTGCGCCGCTCCCGGCACCGGTCGAGCAGCTCGTCCAGCACCGCCTCGACGGTCCCGTCGGACGGGTCCGTCCCTCGCACGCCCAGCCGGCGGGCGATGCGGCTGAGGGCGAGCACCGCCCATGCCGTATCCCCGAGGAACGCGTCGCCGTGCGCGGCCCGCGCCTCCCAGAGCCCCAGCACCGCGGCGGCCGAGAGCACCAGCGCGTAGCGGTCGGCCAGGGCACAGGCATGCGGGTCGAAGGCGCCGCTGAGCGTGACGCAGCGGACGCGCAGCGTCCGCAGCTCCTCGACGAAGGTCCGGGCGAGCGCGGCCAGCGCGGCGTGCGGGGACCCGTGTCCGGTGTGTCCCTCCAGCCGGCCCGCGACCCCGACGAGGGTGGCCGTCAGCAGGTCGTCCGTACGGGAGTGGGCCAGCCGCCGGTGGTCGAAGAGGGGCAGGGGCGCCCCGGGCGTGAAAAGCGCGGCCGGCGGCTCGGCGGTACGGAACCAGGCCGTACGGGCCAGCGCCGGAAGCTGCGGGACGATCACCGCCTGGCAGACGGCGGTGCCCGCGTGCCCCAGCCCGGCCACCGGCAGATCGCGCACGAGCTTCTGGAAGCCCCCGTACAGGGGTCCGCGGTCGTAGCCGCGCCCGCCGAGCACGGTGGCCAGTTCCTCCAGGTCCTCGCGCAGCAGATCGGGCATCGTGTACTTCACGGCCGCGCCCAGGAGGTACGACTGCTCGGGCACCAGGCTCATCGCCCGCAGCCCGGTCACCGCCATCGCGTCGCAGGCCAGCAGGTCGGCGAAGACCCCGGCGAGCACCTTCCGGCCGCGGCGCGAGGGCCGGCCGTCGGGCCGGTTCTCGGTGGCCGCGCGCACCGCCATGCGCAGCACGCTGTCCACGCCCGCGAGCACGGTGCCGGGGATCAGGCAGTGGCTGGTCTGGAAGCTGCGCAGCGCCAGCGACACCCCGTCGCCGACGGCGCCGACCAGGGCGCCGTCCGGCAGGGCCACGCCGTCGAGTTCGAGGCCGGAGAAGTGCGCCCCGCGCATGCCGGGCATCTTCACCCGGCCGAGGCGGCGCACCTCGCCGACGGCCGGCGCGTCGGGGCCGAGGATCAGCACGGAGTGGCTGCGGGGGCCGTCCCCCTCCGAGGTACGGGCGTACATGACGAACGCGTTCGCGCGGTGGGCGTTGATGACGACGTCCTTGCGCCCGCCGACCAGCCAGCCGCCGCCGGGGCGCGGCTCGGCGCGCATCTCGTCGCGCAGGATGGCGTTGGCGTGGGCGACCTCGCGGTGCACGATCGTGACACGGCCGCCGCCGAGCAGAACACCGGCCAGGGAACGCCGCTGGTCCTCGTCCCCGGCGGTCCACACCGACGAGGCGGCGAACAGCGAGGTGATGCCGAAACCGTAGCCGAGGGCGAGGTCACGGCGGAACAGCGGGCGCAGGACGCGGGCCAGCTCCTCCAGGCCGGTGAGCCGGCCGCCGAGGTCGTGAGGGACGAACTCGGCGGCCAGCCCGGCCTCGGCGAGCAGCGCCTCGGTGGCCTCGGGCACCTCGCGGGCCTCGTCGGCGCGCAGCAGCGCCAGGTGTCCGTGCGGGTTACCGGGGTCGAACGGATCCCCGAGCGCCGCTTCCAGCAGTGCGGCCCGCGCGGGCTCGGCGGCCCGCGGCGCGGAGGGGGCGTCCCGTGCCGGGGCGTGGGCGCCCTGGTCGGGCGGCCGGGTGGTCCCGGCCGCGCTCACGGGGCGCTGACCGGGCCGAGGACGGGCTGGGGGGCGTACCGAGGTACGGACAGACAGGTCCGGCCGATCCGGCATCTTCCACACCCTTCTCATGCAGTGACGTGGCCGGCGTGGACCACCGCGCGCGGGTGCGGTGACCGGCCGTGCCGGCGTTCCTCACGCCGGCACGGCCGTCCGCCACGCGTCGGGGCCGTCGGCGGGCGGTACCGGGATCCGCCTCGGTCGGCGGCCGTGCCGACGACCCTGTCCTGAACGGCTCGTGCCTGGCTCGAACCTGGCGGAGCGCGCCTCGACCCGGGGCCCCGTCGTGGCTGGAACCGCGGGGCCGGGGGCGGCCCCGGTGGCCGTCCGCGAGCCGTGGCCGGGGGCGCCGGGGGCTCCGTGATCTCGCCGGCGTCCCCGGCCCGTCTCACCGCGCGCCGTCGGCGGTACGGGTCCGGGCGGCCGGCGTACGGGACAGGTGCTCCCGGCAGGCCTCGCCGATCAGGGCGGGCAGCGCTTCGTCGACGACGAAGAAGTGGTCCCCGACCAGGGTGCGCGGGGTGACGGGCCCGGTGGTCCACCGCCGCCATTCCCGGAGCGCGGTGGGGACGGCCAGCGGGTCGTCGCTGCCGGCGAAGACGAGCAGGGGGACGTCCACGGGGCCGCCGGTGACGGGGTCCAGGGCCGCCTGCCGCAGGGACCTGGCCAGCCGCAGGTCGTCACGGAGCACGGGCAGGACGGAGCGGTGCCACAGCCCGCCGGGGTCGGCGGTTCCCTTCGGCAGCGAGCCGAGGCCGCCGAGGAGCGGGAGCAACCGCTCGACGGGGGCGTCCGCCGCGCTCATCAGGGGGGTCGTGGCGTGGGGCGGCAGGCAGGCGCCCACCGCGAGGAACAGGGGCGGGGGTGCTCCCTCGTCGGCCAGTGCCCGGGTCAGCGTGTAGGCGACCAGCGCGCCCAGGCTGTGCCCGTACAGCGCGTAGGGGCCGGAGTGCGCCGTTTCCAGGAGCGGCCCGAGCAGGTCGCCGAGGAGTCCGGAGCGGTCGGTGACGCGCGGTTCGCGCCGCCGGCGGTCCCGGCCGGGCAGCGGAAGGGCCACCACCTCCACCGCGGGACCGGCCGCGGCGGGCCAGCGGCGGTAGCTGGACGCGCCCGCGCCCGCGTGGGCGAGGCAGTGGAGCCGTACCCGCCGCTCCACCACCCCGTCGACCGCCGTCAGGGAAGCCATCCGTCTCCCTCCTCCAGGAAGCTGTGCCGACGTGTGAGCCGTGCGGCGCACCGGCCGCGGTCCGGAGTCTCGTCACCGGGGCTGGAGCGGGACTCGAATCGCGCGGGGCCGCCCGAGCGGTCTCAGGAGACCCGCGCCAGACGGTGCGCGGCGAAGTCCTCCGAGGACCAGGAGACGGACCAGACGTCCAGGGCGGGATCGCCGGAGAGGATCGCCGACTGGAGGTTCTGGAGCCGCGGACAGGGCTCGACGCCCAGTTCCTGGTTGAGGACGGACCTGAGCCGGTGGAAGGCCTCCAGGGAGCGGCCGACACGGCCCGCCCGGTAGAGGGCGATCATCAGATACGCGCAGAGGTTCTCGTTCATCGTGTTCCGCGCGACCACCCGGGTCAGTTCGCCGAGTAGGTCGGCGTGGCGGCCGAGGGCCAGGTCGGCCTCGATGCGCCGCTCCAGGGCGCCGAGCCGGCTCTCCTCCAGGGAGACGGCCTCGATCTCCAGGACGCTGCCCTTACGGATGTCGACGAGCGCGGGACCGCGCCAGAGCTGGAGCGCCTGGCGGAGCTCCTCGGAGACGCGGCGGTGGTGGCCGGCCTCGAAGGCGGCGTACCCGGCCCGCACGCGTTCCTCGAAGACGGAGACGTCCGTCGTGCAGGCGTCGCCCTCCAGGAGGTAGCCGTTGTGACGTGTGCTCAGGATCTGCCGCACACCGGGGCGTTCGGCGTCGGCGGCGGCCAGGGCGTTGCGCAGCTGGAGGATGTAGGTCTGCAGGGTGGTGGCGTGGCTGCGCGGGGGGCGGTCCCCCCACAGCTCCTCGATCAGCGCCGGGACCGTGACGATCCGGCCCGCGTTGAGCGCGAGCAGGGCGAGCACCTGGCGCTGCTTGGGCGCGCTGGCCGTCACCTGCGCCCCGTCGAGGTGCAGGGACAGTGGGCCGAGCAGCCCGATGCTCAGCTGTCCGGGCTGTTGCCAGACGTTGACGGAGTCGTACCTCATGGGGCCCTCGGACATTTCCGTTCCTCCCGGCTTCGCGCTGTTGGTCTCGGTTTCCGAGCATGCCGAGAGGGGCGGGACTTGCCCACTGACCCGTGCATCTCTCCCGTGTGAAGAATTCACGCGGCGAACGTGAACCGGTGCATGGCGGCCCGCACGGCCGAGGCTGGAAAGTGAGGTCGACCGCGGCACCGACGGCCGCGGACCGGACGAGAGAGGCGATGAACTCATGCAGATCACCCTTGCCGCCGACGACCTGATCATCGAGGACCTGGACGACATCGACGGCTTCACCGGCGACCCCACCGGATGGTGCGCCGTCATGATTCCGGTCGCGGCCGCGGCCCAGTAGAGAGCCAGGCCCGCGCCATGCGTGTGGACGAGACACGACCGATCGGGTTCCGGCGCCACCTGCGGGCCGAGATCGTCCCGGGCGAGGCCGTCTACCTCGTCTCGCCCCGGGGGACGACCGCCCTCTCCGGCAACGCGATCCAGAAGATGGCCCCGCTGCTCGACGGGTCGCTGACCCTCCCCGAACTGCGCGAGGCCACGGGGTTCCCCGCGGAGCAGCTGGACGGCATGATCGACCGGCTCACCGCCGCGGGTCTCGTCGGCTTCCGCACGGCCCCCCGGGACGTCACCTCAGGCGCGTACTGGGATCTGGCGGGTGTCGACGGTCCGGCGGACGCGGAGGTGTCCGTCGTGGCGCTCGGCGGCGCCGACGCGGCGGCGGCCGAGCGCGCCTGCCGCACGGCGGGGCTGGTCTGCGGCCCGGACTCGCCCTTCACGCTGGTCGTGTGCGACGACTATCTGGATCCGGCGCTGGCCGATTTCAACGCGGCACGGCTCGCCGACGGCCGGCCCTGGCTGCCGGCGAAGCCGTACGGGGCGCAGCTCTGGGTCGGCCCGGTGTTCCAGCCGGGTACGGCTGGCGCCTGCTGGTCCTGTCTGGCGGTACGGCTCCGATCCCGCCGACGCGGTGAGTCGCACGTGCGGCGGGCGCTGGGGCTCGCGGCCCCCGTGCGGGCGCCGGAGACCTCGCTGGCGACCACGCGGGAACTGGGGCTGCAGACGGCGGCCCTGGAGGCGGCGAAGTGGCTGGCGGGGCTGCGCGAGGAGCGCCAGAACACGCTGTGGACGCTGGACACGCTGACCCTCGTGGCCGGTCACCATCCGGTGGCGGCGCGGCCGCAGTGCCCGGACTGCGGGGACGCGGGGATGGTGTCGGAGCGGGCTCGGAGGCCGGTGGTGCCGGTGTCCCGGCCGAAGGGCGCGGCCGGCGGGAACGGGCACCGGGCGCTCTCGGCGGAGCAGATGTGGGAGCGGTTCGGGCGGTTGGCCGACCCGGTCACCGGGGTCACGGAGCGGGTCGTGCGGGACCCGCGGAGCCCTTCGTTCCTGCACTGCTACCGGTCGGGGCCCAACCTGGCACTGCCGGAGGGCGACCTGTCCGCGCGCCGGGCGGGGCTGCGGATGCAGAGCGGCGGCAAGGGACGGACGGACGCCGAGGCGCGGGTCAGCGCGCTGTGCGAGGCGGTCGAGCGGTACAGCGCGACGCGTCACGGCGACGAGGAGACCGTGCGCGGGAGCTATCGCGAGCTGGCGGACCGGGCCGTGCACCCGGGGGACTGCATGCTGTTCGACGAGCGGCAGTACGAGGACCGCGAGCGTTGGAACGCCTCGGGCGTCCCCTTCGAGTACGTGCCGGAGCGGTTCGACGAGGACGCGGAGGCCGAGTGGACGCCGGTGTGGTCGCTCACCGGCGGGGAGCACCGGCTGCTGCTCTCGGCGCAGGCGTACTTCGGTGGGCCCCCCGTGGCCTCGGTCGTGGCCGACTCGAACGGCAACGCCGCGGGCGGCACCCTGGAAGACGCGATCCTCCAGGGCTTCCTGGAGCTGGTGGAGCGCGACGCGGTGGCGCTGTGGTGGTATAACCGCACCCGGCACGCCGCCGTGGACCTGGCGGCGTTCGGCGATCCGTGGGTGGCGGCGCTGCCCGAGCGCTTCCGGGAGCTGGACCGCTCGATCTGGGTCCTGGACCTCACGGCCGACCTGGGCATCCCGGTGATGGCGGCGGTGTCGCGCCGGGCCGGGGGACCCGCGGAGGACATCATGCTGGGCTTCGGGGCCCACCTCGATCCGGCGGTCGCGCTGAGCCGGGCGGTCACGGAGCTGGGGCAGATGCTGCCCTCGCTGCCGTCAGGGACGCGGGGGTACGCGCCGGGTCTCCCGGCCCACCTGCTCGACTGGCTGCGCGGGGCGACGGTCGCGGACCAGCCGTACCTGCTGCCCGACCCGGAACTGCCGGTGCGGACGCCGGAGTCGTACGGGTACGTGCCGCGCGCCGACCTCCGGGACGATCTGGAGCATCTGGTCGGTCTGGCCCGGACCCACGGTCTTGAGGTGCTGGTCCTGGACCAGACGCGGCCCGATCTGGGGCTGCCCGTGGTGAAGGTGGTCGTGCCGGGCTTGCGGCACTTCTGGGCGAGGTTCGCACCGGGGCGGCTCTTCGAGGTGCCGGTGCGGCTTGGGAGGCTCTCCGCGCCGACGCGCTACGAGGACCTGAACCCGACACCACTCTTTCTGTAACTTCCTTATGAACACGCATGAGTTGAAACCCCTCACCGGCTCTCATGTCCGAGAAATATCGGTTGCACCCATGACAGTGTGATGCCTCGTCTGTAAGATCACCTGCGGTATCCAGGGGGGGATGCCTGGGCGTTCGCCCGTGCTTCTCGGACACCACAGGTACGGCGTAGGAGGCACACTCTGATGCCCGACAAGCCTCGGGGGGAAGGGTGGGGCGACGAGCCCGATCCCCCTTACCAGACCCCGCGCATGGCCCTGCTCGTCACCCTGGGCGTGCTCGGCGGTCACACGCTCGTGACCGTCCTGAACGTCCTCGGTGAGGAGCCCGGAGCCGCGCGGATCGCGCTCCTCGCGGTCAGTCTGGCGGCGTTGCTCCCGCTCCAGTTCGCCTGCTCGACCCGGCGCCCGCGCACCTGGCCCGTACCCGTCCGCGTCCGCACGCTCTGTGCGCAGGCCGTGGTCACCTACCTGCCGCTCGTCTGGCTCGGCATGCCCTGGGGCGCCATGACCGGTCTGCTCGGCGGATCGATTCTCCTCCTCGTGACCGGCCCACTCCGCTGGCCGCTCTTCGCGCTCGCCACCGGCGCGATCGTGCCGATCGTCGTCACGATCGCGGGGACGGGCATCGCGCTCTACAGCCTCGGCGTCACACTCCTCTTCAGCCTCATCGTCTACGGGGTCAGTTCGCTCTCCGACCTCGTCTCCGAACTCCGCGAGACCCGGCGCGAAATCGCCGGGATGGCCGTCGTCCGGGAACGGCTGCGGGTCGCGGGGGACCTCCACGACCTCCTCGGCTACAGCCTCTCGGCGATCACCCTGAAGACCGAACTCAGCCACCGGATGGTCGTGCCGGCCCCCGATCGCGCCCGCTCGGAGGTCGTCGGAGTGCTCGGCATCGCCAGCGAGGCCCTGACCGACATGACCCTGGTCGCCACCGGCTACCGCGACATGTCGCTCGTCGCCGAGGCCGAGTCCGCCCGCTCCGTCCTCACCGCCGCCGGGATCGAGACCGTCACCGAGCTGGACTGCGGCCCGCTCCCGAGGGAGCTGGACACCGTCCTCGCCATCGTGCTGCGCGAGGCCGTCACCAACGCGCTCCGGCACAGCAAGGCGGATCACTGCGCGATCACCGCCGTCCGCGAGGGCGGGACGGTGACGCTGCGGGTCCGCAACGACGGCGTGGGGGAGACCAGCCGGGACACCACCGGCGGAGGTGGCAGCGGCCTCGGCAATCTGGCGGCCCGGATGAACGGCGTCGGCGGCGAGTTCACCGGACGCCCCACGGAGGACGGCTGGTTCGAGCTCCTCGCCCACGCGCCGGTGGAGCCGGCGAAGGGCCCGGAGTCCGGCCCGGACGCCGGCGGGGCCGCCGCCGTGGACCGTACGGACGGGGCCGGCTCCGAGGAGCACGCGCCCGCCGCCCCGCACTGGGCGGTCCGGATGGCCCGCGGCATGCTCGTCGCCGTCGTCGTCGGCTACACCCTCGTCGTCGTCATCAACGCCTCCGCCGGCGCGGAATCCGGCCGCGAGCTGCTCGGCTTCCTCGGCTGCCTCGCCGTCGTCGTCGCGCTCCAGTTCCTCCACTCGCTGCGCCGCCCGCGCACCTGGCCGGCCCGCACCCTCGCGCTCACCCTCACGCTCCAGGCCCTCGCCACGTACGCGCCGCTCCTCTGGCTCGGTGCCCCCTGGGGCTCGATGGCCGGATTCCTCGCCGGCTCGCTCCTCATCACCCTCGTCGGCACCCGGCGGCTCTGGCTGTACGGAGCGGCCGTCGGCGTCATCGCGCCCCTGGCGGTCGCGGCCGGAAACCCCCTGTACGACGTCGTCTACCTGACAGACTCCTCGCTCGTCGCGGGACTCGTCATCTACGGTTTCACGGCGCTGTACCGGCTGGTAATCGCCCTCCACGGGGCCCGTGGCACGCTCGTCCGGCTGGCCGTCGACCGGGAGCGGCTGCTCGTGGAGCGCGAGCTCCACGAGGTGCTCGGATCCAGCCTCTCCGCGATCGCCATGAAGTGCGCGCTCGTCCAACGGCTGCTGCCCGACGCCCAGGAGGCCGCCCAGAAGGAGCTGACCGCCGTCCTCGACCTCTCCCGCCGGGCCCTCGCGGACGTACGGCTCGTCGCGCGCGGATACCGGTCCCTGCCCGGCGCGCGGGAGACACCGGAGCACCGGCGGCCCCATGATTCGGCTCTCGGTACTTACCTGGCGGAAGACCGATCCTTCACACTGCGGCAGGAGGACGCCGCGATCTGACAACGCGTGGTCGTTCGGGGCGGTGAACGCCCTTTCTCATCGGCGGAAGCCAAAAAAAGGGGGGAACCAGTGGGGGATCGGCGACTCAGAATTCTCCTGGCCGAGGACATGCACATGGTGCGGGGAGCGTTGGTCGCGCTGCTCGAACTGGAACCGGACCTGGAAGTCGTCGCCGTGGTGGACAGGGGGGACCTGATCGTCCCGACCGCCCTGGACTGCCGGCCCGACGTGGCGGTCATGGACATCGACCTGCCGGGGACCGACGGTCTCACCGCGGCCGAGACCCTGCACGACAAGCTGCCGGGGTGCCGCACGCTGATCATGACCGGGCTCGGGCGCCCCGGTCTGCTGCGTCGCGCGATGTCCGCGAAGGTCTCGGGGTTCCTCCTGAAGGACTCCCCGGCCGAAAGTCTCGCGCAGGCGGTCCGGGAGGTCGCGGCGGGCCGGCGCGTGATCAACCCGCAGTTAGTCATGAGCGCCTGGGACATCGGTGAGAACCCGCTGTCCGAACGCGAGACCGAGGTGCTGCGCATGGCCGCGCGGGGGGACGAACCACACGAGATAGCGACCAGTCTGCACCTGTCACCCGGCACCGTGCGCAACTACCTGACGACCACGGTGATGAAGCTCAACGCGCGCAACCGGATCGACGCCGTCCGCATCGCCACCGAGGCCGGTTGGCTCTCCTGACCGGCGCGGGAACGCGTGCGACCGGTCCTCGACCAGCCGTCCACCGGCGCGTTCGAGGATGCCGACACTCGGTGCGGTGAGAGCACCTCCGTGCGGCATGAGGAGTGCGTGATGCGCAAGGTCGTTTCCCGGGACGGCACGACGATCGCCTACGAGAAGTCGGGGGACGGCCCGCCGATCGTGCTGCTGAACGGCTCGTTCCGTGACCACACGATCTTCGACGCGCTCGTTCCCGAGCTGGCGCCGCACTGCACCACCTACGTCTACGACCGGCGTGGGCGCGGTGAGAGCGGCGACGCGCCCGAGTACGCCGTCGGGCGCGAGGTCGAGGACCTCGCCGCGGTGATCGAGGCCGCCGGCGGCGAGGCCGTGGTGTTCGCCGGTTCCTCGGGCGCCAATCTGGCGCTCGAGGCGGCGCTCGCCGGCCTGCCGATCACCAGGCTGGCGCTGCACGAGCCGTTCTACCGGGTCGACGGCTTTCCGAAGCCCCCGTGGAACGTGGCGAAGACGACGCGCGTGCTGCTCTCCGAGAACCGGCGCCACGAGGCCGTCGAGTACTTCCTCGGTTCCTTCCTCGGCCTCACGCCCGACAACGTCGCCGAGTGGCGCCGCGGCCCGATCTGGGCGATGAACGAGACGAACGCACACACCCTCCCGTACGACATCGCCATCTGCGGCGACTACGAGGTGCCGGTCGAGCGGCTCGCCGAGTACGGGACGGAGACCCTGGTCCTCAACAGCGCCGGGACCAGCGACTGGCTGCGCGCCGCCGCGCGGGCCACCGCCGACGCCCTCCCGAACGGGCGCGGCCTCGAACTGCCGGGCTCCTGGCACCGGATCGACATGGACGTCCTCGGCCGCACCCTCGCCGAGTTCGCCACCGCCTGAGCGGACCGACCCCACCGAAGTCGACTCACGTGCAGGAGAGCGTCACCGTGACCACTGCTCCCCCTCTCGCCGCCGTGCCGGCCCCGGCCCCCGGGGGCCGTACCGCGGCGGCCCTCGCCCGCCCGCGCGGCGCCACCGTGTGGCTGACCGGCCTGCCCAGCGCGGGAAAGACCACCCTCGCCCGTGCCCTCGCCGACCGGCTGCGCGCCGAGGGAGGGCCGGTCGAGGTGCTCGACGGTGACGAGGTCCGTGCCCATCTGTCGGCGGGTCTCGGGTTCAGCCGGGAGGACCGGCACACCAACGTGACCCGGATCGGTTTCGTGGCGGAGCGGCTCGCGGCGCACGGCGTCACCGTCCTCGCGCCGGTCATCGCCCCGTACGCCGCCTCCCGCGCCGCCGTGCGGGAGCACCACGCCGGGCGCGGCACGGCGTTCTTCGAGGTCCATGTGGCCACGCCCGTCGAGGTCTGCTCGGCGCGCGACGTGAAGGGCCTGTACGCGCGGCAGGCCGCCGGGGAGATCAGCGGCCTGACCGGTGTGGACGACCCGTACGAGATCCCGGCCGACCCCGAACTGCGCATTGGGACCCAGGGCCGGTCCGTGGCCGAGTGCGCGGCCGAGCTGCACGCCTTCCTCACCGAGAGGGGCCTTCGATGAGCGCGCCGACCACGGCCCGCGGCCCGGTCGGGGCCCCGGAGAGCCCCTACGCGCTGTCGCACCTGGACGCCCTGGAAGCGGAGTCCGTCCACATCTTCCGCGAGGTGGCGGGCGAGTTCGAGCGGCCGGTGATCCTTTTCTCCGGCGGCAAGGACTCGATCGTCATGCTGCACCTGGCGCTGAAGGCCTTCGCACCGGCGCCGGTGCCCTTCGCCCTGCTGCACGTCGACACCGGGCACAACTTCCCCGAGGTCATCGCCTACCGCGACCGCGTCGCGGCCCGGCACAGGCTGCGGCTGCACATCGCCTCCGTACAGGAGTTCATCGACACGGGACGGCTGCGCGAGCGCCCGGACGGCACCCGCAACCCGCTCCAGACCGTGCCGCTGCTCGACGCCATCGGGACCCGCCGCTTCGACGCGGTCCTCGGGGGTGGCCGCCGCGACGAGGAGAAGGCCCGCGCCAAGGAACGTGTCTTCTCCCTGCGCGACGAGTTCGGTGCCTGGGACCCCCGCCGGCAGCGCCCCGAACTGTGGTCCCTCTACAACGGCCGGCACTCCCCCGGGGAGCACGTCCGGGTCTTCCCGCTCTCCAACTGGACCGAGCTGGACGTCTGGCAGTACATCCAGCGCGAGGGCATCGAGCTCCCGGAGATCTACTACGCCCACGAGCGGGAGGTGTTCGCGCGCGACGGCATGTGGCTGACGGCCGGGGACTGGGGCGGCCCGAAGGAGTCCGAGACCGTGGAGAGGCGGCTCGTCCGCTACCGCACGGTCGGTGACATGTCCTGCACCGGCGCGGTCGACTCCGCCGCCGCCGACGACGCGGACATCATCGCCGAGATCGCCGCCTCCCGGCTCACCGAGCGCGGGGCCACCCGCGCCGACGACAAGCTGTCCGAGGCCGCCATGGAAGACCGCAAGCGTGAGGGGTACTTCTAGCCATGACCACCGCACAGGAAGCCACCGTCACGCGGCACGACGCGGCCCCGGAGCACGGGGCCCGGGAGCGCGACGCGGCACCCGGGCACACCGCACCCGCCCCGGGTTCCGCCACCTCGCTGCTGCGCCTGGCCACCGCGGGCTCCGTCGACGACGGCAAGTCCACCCTGGTGGGCCGGCTCCTGCACGACTCCAAGTCGGTCCTCGCCGACCAGCTGGAGGCCGTCGAGCACGCCTCCCGCGACCGCGGCCAGGACACCCCGGACCTCGCCCTCCTCACGGACGGGCTGCGCGCCGAGCGCGAGCAGGGCATCACCATCGACGTGGCCTACCGCTACTTCGCCACGCCCCGCCGCCGGTTCATCCTCGCCGACACCCCGGGCCACGTGCAGTACACCCGGAACATGGTCACCGGCGCCTCGACGGCCGATCTCGCGGTCGTCCTCGTCGACGCCCGCGACGGCGTCGTCGAGCAGACCCGCCGCCACCTCGCCGTCGCCGCCCTGCTCCGGGTCCCGCACGTGGCGCTGGCCGTGAACAAGATGGACCTGGTCAGCTACGCGGAGTCCGTCTTCGCCGCCACCGCCGAGGAGTTCACGGCGTACGCCACCGAGCTCGGCGTCCGGGACGTCGTGGCGATCCCGCTCTCCGCACTCGCCGGCGACAACGTCGTCGAACCCTCCGCGCACATGGACTGGTACGCCGGCCCGACGCTGCTCGACCACCTGGAGACCGTCCCGGCCGGCGGCGCCCCGAACGGCGAACCGGTCCGCTTCCCCGTCCAATACGTGATCCGGCCGCAGACCGCCGAGCACCCCGACTACCGCGGCTACGCCGGCCGGCTGGCCTCCGGTGTGCTGTCCGTCGGGGACCCGGTGACCGTGCTGCCCTCCGGCCACACCACCACCGTCGCCGGGATCGACGCCTTCGGAGAACCGGTCGACCTCGCCTGGGCCCCGCGGTCGGTCACCGTACGGCTCGCCGACGACATCGACGTCTCACGCGGCGACCTGATCACCACCGCTCCGGCGCCCGTGCCGACGCGGGACGTGGAGGCCGGACTCTGCCACCTCGACGAGCGCCCGCTGCGCGTCGGCACCAAGGTGCTGCTCAAGCACACCACCCGTACCGTGCGCGCCGTGGTCCGGGAACTGACGTACCGGATCGACGTCGGCACACTGGAACGGCAGCCGCACCCGTCGGAGCTGCGCGTCAACGACATCGGCCGGGCGGTGCTGCGCACGGCGGAGCCGCTGGCGCTCGACCCCTACGCCGACAACCGCGCGACCGGGTCCTTCCTGCTCATCGACCCCGCCGACGGCACCACGCTCACGGCCGGCATGGCGGGCGAGCCCTTCGGGGCCGCGCTCACCGGGCCGGCCCGCACCGCGGGGGCGGCGGCGAACGACGAGCCGTGGGTCTGACGGTGCCACGCCCGCAGCCGGAGCCCCCGCGCCGCGCGCCCGGCGGGCCGACCCGACGGGCGGCCCTGCGGGGCGGGGCGGCGCTGGCCGCCACCGGCCTCGTCGCCTCCTGCGGCTACGGCTCCCGTAGCCCCGACCGGGCCGGTTCCGGCCCGGTGGCGCTCACCGCGGGTACGGGCCCGCCGCTCTCCGCCGGCACCGTACGCGTCGGCCACTTCGCGAACCTGACCCACGGCACCGCGCTCGTCGGACTGCGCCGGGGCCTCTTCCAGAAGGAGCTGGGCGGCACCCGGCTCAGGACGCAGGTCCTCGGCGCCGGTCCCAGCGCGATCGAGGCCCTCAACGCCGGAGCCCTCGACCTCGCCTGGATCGGCCCGTCGCCCACGGTCAACAGCTGGACGCGGTCGGGCGGCACGTCCCTGCGGATCGTCGCCGGTGCGGCCTCCGGCGGCGTCCGGCTCGTGGTGAACCCGGCGCGGATCAGAACCGCCGCCGACCTCCGGGGCAGCCGGATCGCCTCCCCGCAGCTCGGCAACACCCAGGACGTCGCCCTCCTCACGTACCTCGCCGAGCAGGGGTACGAGGTCGACCCCGCCACCGGGGCCGGCGAGGTCTCCGTCGTCCGCACCGACCACAACGTCCTGCCCGGCGCCTACCGTTCGGGCTCCGTCGACGGCGCCTGGGTGTCCGAGCCGGCCGCCGCCCAGCTGACCGCGCTCGGCGCGGAGGTCCTCCTCGACGAGCGGTCCCGCTGGCCCGGCGGGGCGTTCGTCACCACCCACCTCGTCGTCGCGCAGCCCTTCCTGACCGCGCACCCGGATGTCGTCGAAGCCCTGCTGCGCGGCTCGGTGGCCGCCAACGCGGCCATCGCCGCGGCTCCGGAACGGGCGCGGGCCGACGCCGCCGCGTACACCGAACTGCTCACCGGAGGACGGCTCGAACCCGCCGTCCTCGACCGGGCCTGGGACGGCATCGACTTCCTCGACGACCCGCTGGCCACCACCCTGCGCGCCCAGGCCGCCCACGCGGTCGCCGCGGGTCTCCTGAAGGAGACCGACCTCCGCGGCGTCTACGACCTGCGCCCGCTGAACCGGGTGCTCGCGGCGGCCGGACGGCCCCCCGTGCCGGACGCCGGACTCGGCTCCTGACGCCGTACGGCCACCCCGCCGCACCGCACCTCGGACACGCGCGCGGCCGCGCCCCGTCCGTCCTCCCGACCACTCCCTCAGGAGGTGCCCGTGACCACGGCACTGACTTCTCAGAAGGACACTCGCCACGTCGGGGCCGCCGCGCCGGCACCGCCCGCCGTGCGGCTCACGCGGGTCTCCAAGTCCTTCGGACCCCCCGGCACGGGCGTGCCCGTGCTCGACGGCATCGGCCTGGACGTCGCCCCGGGCGAGTTCGTCACCCTGCTGGGCGCCTCGGGGTGCGGCAAGTCCACGCTGCTGAACCTGGTGGCGGGGCTCGACGCGCCCGACTCCGGGACCGTCGAGGTGCCCGGCCCCCGGCCGGCCCTGATGTTCCAGGACCACGCGCTGTTCCCGTGGCTGACCGCCGGCGGCAACGTCGAGCTGGCGCTGCGTCTGGCCGGGGTCCCGCGCGAGCGGCGCCGGTCCGAGGCCGAGCGGCTCCTCGGCCTGGTCCGGCTCGGCGGCGCCCACGGCAAGCGGGTGCACGAGCTGTCCGGCGGCATGCGCCAGCGCGTCGCTCTGGCCCGCGCCCTCGCCCAGGGCGCGCGCGTCCTGCTGATGGACGAGCCGTTCGCGGCGCTGGACGCCATCACCCGGGACGTCCTGCACGACGAACTGACCCGGATCTGGGCCGAGCACGGCCTCACCGTCCTGTTCGTCACGCACAACGTGAGCGAGGCCGTCCGACTCGGCGGGCGTGTCGTGCTCCTGTCGTCGCGGCCCGGCCGGATCGCCCGCGAGTGGAGCGTCGACCTGCCGCAGCCCCGCAGCCTTGAGCCCGCCGGGGTCGCGGCGCTGTCCTCCGAGATCACCGAGCACCTGCGTGGGGAGATCCGCCGCCATGTCGTCCAGCACTGACGTCCGCCCGCACACCGACGAGTCCGCCGGGGTCGGGACCGGGCTCGACGCGCTGCAGACCGTGCCCGCGGAGCGCGCTCCGCTCGGCCGGGTACTGCGGCGGAAGGCGCTGCCGCCGCTGCTCGGCGTCGCCCTGGTGCTCGGTGTCTGGCAGCTCGCCCACAGTCTGCGCCTGACGACCCCCGACAAGCTGCCGGCCCCGGCCGACGTGTGGGTCGCCCTCACCGACCTCTGGTACGAGGGCACGCTGTTCTCGATCATCTGGACCAGCCTGTGGCGCGGGGTCTCGGGCTTCCTGCTCGCCGTCGCGATCGGCACCCCGGTCGGTCTGCTCGTCGCCCGGGCCCGTGTCGTACGGGCCGCCGTCGGCCCCGTCCTCGCCGGGCTCCAGTCGCTGCCGTCGGTCGCCTGGGTACCGGCCGCCGTGATCTGGCTCGGCATCGACGACTCGGCGATGTACGCGGTCATCCTGCTCGGCGCGGTGCCGTCGATCTCGAACGGGCTGATGTCCGGGATCGACCAGGTCCCACCGCTCTTCCTACGGGCCGGCCGGACGCTCGGCGCGACCGGGGTGCGCGGCGCCCGGTACGTCCTGCTGCCGGCCGCCCTGCCCGGCTACCTGGCCGGGCTCAAGCAGGGCTGGGCGTTCTCCTGGCGCTCCCTGATGGCCGCCGAGCTGATCGCCTCCTCGCCCGAACTCGGTCTCGGGCTCGGGCGCTACCTGGAGAACCAGCGGGAGTTCTCCGACATGGCCGGCGTACTCGTCGGGATCATCCTGATGCTCGTCGTCGGGGTCGCCGTCGACCTGCTGTGCTTCGCCCCGCTGGAGCGCCGGGTCCTGCGGTCCCGAGGGCTGCTCGCCGCCTCGCGCTGACCGTGCCGTCGCACGCCCCCGGGGCGGCTCCCGGCACCACCGGAAGCCGCCCCGTTCCCGTACCCCGCGTCCCGCCGCGGCGGACGCTCCACCGGTGTTCGACAGGCTTCCGACCCCGTCTCGAGAGAGGTCGCCCAGGGTGGGCACCGGGTGGTTCCCGGCGAAGGGAGACGGACATGGGTTCACGGCTCAGGTCCGCCATGCGATCCGTGTGGCGGGACCTCAGCAGGGGCCTGATGTGGATGGGCTTCGCGTGGAACGGCATGTATCCGCCTCTGGAATGGCAGGACTGCTGGTCCCAGCCTTCCCCCACCGGCCGGCCCTGTCCGCAGCCGTTGTCGGAAGAGGAGCTCGCCGCATGGTCGGAACTGGTCAAGCAACTGCGATAGGGGCGCAGCGCACCCCCCAAGGAGACGGTCGAATGCACAGCAATCTGATAGTGGCCCGAATGGACTCCCGGTCGAGTGACGAGGTGGCGCGGCTCTTCGGCGCTTTCGACGAGACCGAGATGCCGCACCGCATGGGGACGCGGCGACGTCAGCTCTTCATGTTCAACGGTCTGTACTTCCACCTCCAGGACTTCGACGGCGAGGACGGCGGAGAGCTGATCGAGAAGGCGAAGACCGACCCCCGTTTCGTGCGGATCAGCCAGGACCTGAAGCCCTTCATCGATGCCTACGATCCGGCGACCTGGCGTTCCCCCGCGGACGCGATGGCGAAGCGCTTCTACCACTGGGAGTCTCAGTGACCGGCAGGCGTGTGGTCGTCACCGGGGTCGGCGTGGCGGCTCCGGGAGGGATCGGGGCCAAGAACTTCTGGAGCCTGCTGAGCGAGGGCCGGACGGCGACGCGGGGGATCACCTCCTTCGATCCCGCGCCGTTCCGCTCCCGTGTGGCGGCCGAGATCGACTTCGACCCGGAGGAGCACGGGCTCGGCCCGCAGGAGATCCGGCGCACCGACAGGGCGGCGCAGTTCGCGCTGGTCACGGCGCGTGAGGCGATGGCGGACAGCGGGCTCGACGTGGGCGCGCACGCGCCGCACCGGATCGGTGTGGCGGTCGGCAGCGCCGTCGGCGCGACGATGGGGCTCGACGAGGAGTACCGGGTCGTCAGCGACGGCGGCCGGCTGGACCTGGTCGACCATGGGTACGCCGTCCCGCACCTCTACAACTACTTCGTGCCCAGCTCGTTCGCGGCCGAGGTGGCCTGGGCGGTCGGCGCCGAGGGGCCCACGACGGTGGTCTCCACCGGCTGTACGTCAGGCATCGACGCGGTCGGCTACGCGGCCGAGCTGATCCGCGACGGCTCCGCCGACGTCATGATCACCGGTGCCTCGGACGCGCCGATCTCGCCGATCACGGTGGCGTGCTTCGACGCGATCAAGGCCACGACCTCACGCAACGACGACGCCGAGCACGCCTCCCGGCCCTTCGATCTGACCCGCAACGGATTCGTCCTCGGTGAGGGCGCGGCGACGTTCGTTCTGGAGGAGCTGGAGTCGGCCCGCCGGCGCGGCGCCCACATCTACGCCGAGGTCGCCGGCTACGCCAGCCGCTGCAACGCCTTCCACATGACCGGGCTGCGCCCCGACGGCCGGGAGATGGCCGAGGCCATCCGCTCCGCGCTGGACGAGGCGAGGCTCGCCCCGGAGGCGGTGGACTACGTCAACGCCCACGGCTCGGGCACCAAGCAGAACGACCGGCACGAGACCAGCGCCTTCAAGCGCAGCCTGGGCGAGCACGCCTACCGGACCCCCGTGAGCTCGATCAAGTCGATGGTCGGCCACTCGCTCGGCGCGATCGGCTCGATCGAGATCGCCGCCTCCGTCCTGGCCATGGAGAACAACGTGGTGCCCCCTACCGCGAACCTGCACACGTCCGACCCCGAGTGTGATCTCGACTACGTGCCGCTGACCGCGCGCGACTGGCGCACCGACACGGTGCTGACGGTCGGTAGCGGTTTCGGCGGCTTCCAGAGCGCGATGGTTCTCGCCCGACCGGACAGGACGACGGCATGAACTCCACCAGAGTCGTGGTGACCGGCATCGGTGTCGTGTCGCCCAACGGTTTCGGCGTGACGGAGTACTGGGAGGCGACGCGCGCCTCGAAGAGCGGCATCCGCCGCATCGAGCGCTTCGATCCGGAGCAGTATCCCTCGAAGCTCGCCGGCCAGATCGACGGCTTCGCCGTCAAGGAGCACCTGCCGAGCAGGCTCGTGCCGCAGACGGACCGTATGACGCAGCTCGCGCTCGTCGGCGCCGAGCACGCCCTGACGGACGCCGGGGCGAGCACGGAGGGGACCGACGGGTACGGCATGGGCGTGATGACCGCCAGTACCTCGGGCGGCTTCGAGTTCGGCCAGGGCCAGCTGCAGAACCTGTGGAGCAAGGGCGGGCAGCACGTCTCCGCGTACCAGTCCTTCGCCTGGTTCTACGCGGTGAACACCGGCCAGATCTCCATCCGGCACGGGATGCGCGGCCCCAGCGGCGTGGTCGTCAGCGACCAGGCCGGCGGCCTGGACGCGCTGGCCCACGCGCGCCGCCTGGTCCGCAAGGGCAGCGATCTGATCCTGTCGGGCGGCGTCGACGCGGCGATCTGCCCGTGGGGCTGGGTGGCCCAGCTGACCAGCGGAAGGATGAGCACGGAGGACCGGGCGGACCGCGCCTACCTGCCCTTCGACGCGGACGCCTCCGGGTACGTGCCCGGCGAGGGCGGCGCGCTGCTGGTCCTGGAGGACGCCGAGGCGGCCCGCCGCCGCGGGGCGACCGGGGTGTACGGGGAAATCTGCGGCTACGGCTCGACCTTCGACCCGGCTCCGGACAGCGGCCGGGAACCGACGCTGCGGAAGGCGATCGAGATCGCGCTCGCGGACGCGGGTCTGGAGGCCGGCGACATCGACGTGGTCTTCGCGGACGCGTCCGGCGTGCCGGAGCTCGACCGGATCGAGGCGACCGCGCTCACGGAGGTCTTCGGGCCGCGTGGGGTCCCGGTCACCGCGCCGAAGACGATGACGGGGCGACTGGGTTCGGGGGCGGCGCCGCTGGACGTCGCGACCGCGCTGCTCGCCATGCGCGACGGGGTGATCCCGCCGACGGCGAACGTCACGCTCTCGCCCGACTACGACCTCGACCTGGTCACCACGGTCCGGGACACCCCGGTGTCCACGGCGCTCGTCCTCGCCCGCGGCCACGGCGGCTTCAACTCCGCCGTCGTCCTGCGCTCCGTCGACTGGAACTGACCGAGGGGAAGAAGGCCGAGTGGACATCACCGGGTCGGCAAGCGATCGTCCCCCCGTACAGAAGCGCCGGATCATCGGGCTGTTCCGCCCGTACCGGGGGAGCCTGACGTCCGTGGCGCTCCTGGTGGCGGGCTCGTCCTTGGTCTCCCTCGTCAACCCGTTCCTGATCCGGGAGATCATGGACACGGCGCTGCCACAGGGGCGGACGGGGCTGTTGTCGGCGCTCGCGCTCGGCATGGTCGTGGTGTCGGTCGCGACGAGTTCGTTCAACGTGTGGCAGACCCATGTGTCGGCGAAGGTCGGCCAGGCGGTCATGCACGACCTGCGGACGGCCGTCTACTCGCACCTCCAGCGGATGTCGCTGGCGTTCTTCACCCGGACGCGGACGGGGGAGGTGCAGTCACGCATCGCCCACGACATCGGCGGGATGCAGGTCACGGTGACGACGACCGCGACCGCACTGGTGGCGGACGTGACGATCGTCTTCGCGACGACGGCGGCGATGCTGTTGATCGACTGGCGGCTGACACTGGCCTCGCTGGTGATGCTGCCGGGGTTCGTGTGGGTCAGCCGGCGCGTCGGCGACGAGCGCCGGGTCATCACCCGGGACCGGCAGAAGCAGTTCGCCGAGCTGTCGGCCACCGTGCAGGAGTCGCTGTCGGTCAGCGGGATCATGCTGGGCCACACGATGGGCCGGGCGCGTTCGCTCACGGACACGTTCGCGGAGCAGTCGCGCAGGCTGACCACGATCGAGGTGCGGGCGAGCACCGCGGGGCTCTGGTACCAGTCGACGATCTGGATCGTCATGGCGTCGATGCCGGCGGTCATCTACTGGGCGGCGGGGCTGACGGCGAGCGGCGGACAGATGGCCGTCTCGATCGGCTCGCTCGTCGCCTTCACCACGCTCCAGCAGGCCCTGTTCCGTCCGGCGCAGCGGCTGCTGACGGTCGGGATCGACGTCCAGAGCTCGCTGGAGCTGTTCGCCCGCATCTTCGAGTACCTGGACCTGCCGGTGGACGTCGCCGAGCCGGAGCACCCGGTGGAGCTCGGGAAGGTGCGCGGCGAGGTGCGGCTGCGCGGGGTGTGCTTCACCTACGCGGGGGCGGAGCGGCCCACGCTGGACCAGGTGGACGTGACGGTGCCGGCCGGGCGGAGTCTGGCGATCGTCGGGGAGACCGGTTCGGGAAAGACGACGCTGAGTTATCTGATCCCGCGTCTGTACGACCCCACGTCCGGTGTCGTGACGATCGACGGCGTCGACGTGCGGGACCTGTCCTTCGGGACGCTGACGGCGGCGGTGGGCGTGGTCTCCCAGGAGACGTACCTGTTCCACGCCACGGTCGCCGAGAACCTGCGCTTCGCGAAGCCGGACGCGACCGACGAGGAACTGGTGGAGGCGGCGCGGATCGCGCACATCCACGACTACCTGATGTCGCTGCCCGACGGGTACGACACGGTGGTCGGCGAGCGCGGCTACCGGTTCTCGGGCGGGGAGAAGCAGCGCCTCGCGATCGCCCGCGCGATCCTGCGGGACCCGCCGGTCCTGGTCCTCGACGAGGCCACGAGCGCGCTGGACACGCAGACGGAGAAAGCCGTGCAGGCGGGCATCGACGCGGCGAGCGAGGGCCGGACGACGATCACGGTGGCCCACCGGCTCTCGACGATCCGGAACGCGGACGAGATCCTCGTCCTGGAGCGGGGCCGGGTCGCGGAGCGGGGCACGCACGAGGAACTGCTCGCCCTGGGCGGGCACTACGCGACGCTCGTGAACCGGGACGCGCAGGAGCTGGCCGCCGCCTGATCCACCCCGCCGCCTCCCCCGCCGTGGGGGGGGGGGGGAGAGGGGGTTTCGTGTGGGGTGGGGGGTCTCCCT